>CAZYAX010000021.1:10401-11683 GCA_964646195.1 uncultured Faecalibacterium sp.
CAAGAGGCCGCCGGTAAAGCGTTTGAAATTTGAGGAGGAATCTTTTATGCGTGTATTGATCGCCGCCGGCGGCACGGCCGGCCATATCAACCCGGCGCTGGCCATTGCCGGCGCGCTCAAGCAGGCCGACCCCACGGCGGAAATCCACTTTGCGGGCCGGAAGGAGGGCATGGAGTACCGCCTGGTAACACAGGCAGGCTACCCGTTCCATCACATTGAGATCACCGGCTTCCAGCGGCATCTTTCGCTCAACAACATCCGGCGGAACGTCGTTACATTGTGGAACCTGGCGCTCTCCGGCCCCAAGGCCCGCGCCATGATGAAGGAGCTGAAGCCTGATCTGGTGATCGGCTGCGGCGGGTATGTGTCCGGCCCGGTGGTGCGCTGCGCTGCACGGCAGGGCATCAAGACCGCGCTGCACGAGCAGAATGCCTTCCCCGGTGTGACCAACAAGCTGCTGGCCCCGGATGTGGATGTGGTGTTCGCCGCTGTGCCCGCCGCCGTGGAAAAGCTGGGCGCGCCCGAAAAGACTCTGGTGGTGGGCAACCCGGTGCGGCCGGAGGTACTTGCACAGGCGGCCCGCCGCGATGCGGTGCGCGCGGAGCTGGGTGCGGGCGACCGGACGGTGATCCTCTCCTTTGGCGGCAGCCTGGGCGCGCGCCGGGTGAATGAGGTGGTGGCCGACCTATGCGCCTGGGAGCAAAAAAACCGCAGGCCGGTGCTGCACCTGCACGCCACCGGTCAGTACGGCGTGGAGCTGTTCCGCGATTTGGAAAAGCAAAAGGGCTTTGCCCGCGGCGAAAGCCTCGTGGTAAAAGAGTACATCAACAATATGCCGGAGCTGCTGGCCGCGGCGGATCTCGTGATCAGCCGGGCCGGCGCGCTGACGCTGGCCGAGCTGGAGGCCGCAGGCCGGGCAGCGGTGCTCATCCCCAGCCCCAACGTGGCCGAAAACCACCAGTATTACAACGCGCTGGAGCTGCAAAAGGCCGGCGCGGCGGTGGTGATCGAAGAAAAAGACCTCACCGGCGAAAAGCTGGTGGAAACAGTCTCCAGCCTGCTGGCGCGCCCCGGCAAGCTGGCAGAGATGGGCCGCAACGCCCGCCGCCTTGCGGTGGACGACAGTCTGGACCGAATCACGGCCCGGCTGCTGGCCCTGATGAAGGAGCCGTAAAAGGACGGCTCCGCGCAAGCGATCTTGCCGCGTGCTGCGCCGCCAAGGAGCGGAAATTGCAGCAAGCGGTTGATGCAAACTGGTTTTAAAGACTTTCTGTAAAAGGCC
>CAZYAX010000022.1:0-11650 GCA_964646195.1 uncultured Faecalibacterium sp.
CGAAACCTCCCTTACCGTTCCTTCCACTCGTCCGTATCCAGAATGATCGTACACGGGCCCTCGTTCACGAGGCTCACCTGCATTTCGGCGCCGAACTCGCCGTGCTTTATCTCGCGCAGGCCGTGCTTGCCCAGCTCGGCGAGGAACCGCTCGTAGGCGTCCACGGACAGCGGCTTTTTGGCTGCGCGGATAAAACTGGGCCGCATCCCCTTTTTGGTGTCGCCGTAGAGGGTAAACTGGGATACCACCAGCGCCGAATATCCCAGCTCCCGCGCGCTGCGGTTCAGCTTGCCCTCAGCGTCCTTAAAAATGCGCAGGCCCGCGCACTTTTCGGCGAGCTTGGGCACGATGTCCAGCGTATCGGTATCCTTTACGCCCAGCAGGATCACCAGCCCCGGCCCGATGGCGCGGGGCTCGCCCCCTTCCACGCGCACGCTGGCGGAGGATACCGCCTGTACCACTGCACGCATGTGTGTTCAGCTCCTTGTCACTTTTAATACGTCCCGCACCTTGGCCAGCCGCGCCACCACGCGGTTGAGGTGCTCGGTGTTGTTGATGCCGATGGTCAGGCTGATGATGCCGCAGCCGTTGTCGGCCGTGCGGGCGTTCATGTTGTAGATAGGCACCCGCATATCCGACAAAACGGCCAGCACGTCCCGCAGCAGGTCGTTGCGGTCCAGCGCCACGATCTCCACGCCCGCCTTGTAGCTGTCCTTGACGCTCTCCGCCCAGGACGCCTTGACCCAGCGCGCCGCGTTGGACGGGTCCTTGAGGCTGGCCGCCACGTTGGAGCAGCCGCGCTTGTGGATGGATACGCCGAACCCGCGTGTGATAAAGCCCACGATGGGGTCGCCGGGCAGCGGGCTGCAGCACTTGGCAAACTTGATGGGCGTGTTGTCAAAGCCCTCCACCACCACGCCGTCCGTGGCGTGGACGCGCCGCAGATCCACCTTGGGCAGTTCCCTGAGCGCCTCGGGCGCTTCGGCGGCCTTGAGCTTCTGGTACTCCTCCTTGAGCTTGGGCAGGCAGTGCGCCACGGTGAGGCCGCCGTAGCCGATCGCCGCATACAACTCCTCGGCGGTGTTCTGGCGCATCCGGCGGCAGCAGCCGCTGATAAAGGCGTCCAGCTCGTCGTCTGGGATGAAGATCATCTCCCGGCGCAGCTCCCTGGCCAGCGCGTCGCGGCCTTGGGCGACGTTCTCCTCCTTGCGCATCTTCTTGAACCAGTTGCGGATCTTGCTCTTGGCCTCACTGGTCCTCACGATTTTGAGCCAGTCGCGGCTGGGGCCTTTGTCCGCCGGGCCCAGGATCACCTCGATGATCTCGCCCGTGGCTACGATGTGGTCAATGGGCACCATGCGGTTGTTCACCTTGCAGCCGATCATGCGGTTGCCCACCGCCGAGTGGATCGCATAGGCAAAGTCGATGCAGGTAGCGCCGGCGGGCAGGTTGATCACGTCGCCCTTGGGGGTGAACGCAAACACCTCCTCCGGCAAAAGGTCGCTCTTGAGGTCGTGCAGCAGGTTACCGGAATCCTCGCTCACGCGCTGGTTTTCCAGCAACTGGCGCACCCAGGCCAGACGTTCGTCCAGCTTATCGTGGCCACCCAGGCCCTCCTTGTACTTCCAGTGCGCCGCCACGCCGTACTCGGCCTGCTCATCCATCTCGCGGGTGCGAATCTGCACCTCAAAGGGGATACCCTCGTGGCCGATCACCGTGGTGTGCAGGCTCTGGTAGCCGTTGGGCTTGGGGGTGGAGATATAATCCTTGAACCGGTTGGGCAGCGGATGGTACATATCGTGGATGAGGCCCAGCGCGCTGTAGCACTCGGCCAGCGTATCCAGGATGATGCGCACCGCATACACGTCGTAGATCTCGTCAAAGGATTTATTCTGCATATACATCTTGCGGTAGATGCCGTAGATGCTCTTGACCCGGCGCTTCATGGTAGCGCCCTCGATGCCGCTCTCGGCCAGGCGGCGTTCGATCACGCCGGACACGTTTGCCAAAAATTCCTCGCCGGCGCGCTCGCTGAGCAGCTTGCTGATCTCATTGTAGCCCACAGGATCCAGATAATGCAGGCTGCGATCCTCCAGTTCCTCCTTGATGTTCAGGATGCCCAGGCGGTTGGCGATGGGCGCATAGACCTCCATGGTCTCCCGCGCCTTATCGCGGCGCTTCTGCTCCGGCCAGGCGTCACCGGTGCGCATATTGTGCAGCCGGTCGCACAGCTTGATGATCATCACACGCACATCCTGACTCATGGCCAGCAGCATCTTGCGCAGGTTTTCGGACTGTTGCTCCTCAATGCTCGAAAACTGGATCTTGGTCAGCTTGGTCACGCCGTCCACCAGCAGGGCCACGTCGGTGCCAAATGCATTCTTCACCTGCTCCACCGTGATGGGGGTGTCCTCCACCACGTCGTGCAAAAGAGCTCCCGCGATGCTTTCGCTGTCCATGCCGAGGTCCAGCACCAGCCGCGCCACGGCCAGCGGGTGGCAGATATACGGCTCACCGCTGCGGCGGCAGATGCCCCTGTGGGCTTCGTCCGCCATGCGGTAGGCCTTGTCGATCAGTTCCATATTGTAGGCCCGGCCGCTGGCCCGGATGGCCTCGGTGAGCTTTTCGTAGGTGATGAGCTCAGGGCGCACCACCGAGCGCACCGCGCTCTCCGGCGCGTCGGCAGGCAGCGCAGTTGCCACCACGGTGCCCACTTCCCTTACATATTGCTGTAAATGAGCTTTTGCCGAATAAAAATCCTGTTCCGGTTCCGGTGCCGGTGTGGGCGCCGCCTTTCTCCCCTCTGCCATTTTACTTTCCCTCCAGACATTTTAGGATGGGTGCATCCGCCAGGTTCTTTTTGCCCTGGGCCGGCACCAGCTCCAGAAACCGGGCCCCGTCCCGCTCCACGGCGGCCACCAGGCCCACCTGCTCCAGCGCAGTGAGGCCCACCAGCGTCCTGCCGGCGTTCTGCATCCCCATGCGGGCGATCAGCGGCTGCAGATCCCCGGCGTGCCAGCGCCGCGCCTGTATTTCCCGGTAAACGGCGATGATATCCGCCCGCTGGGGGCGCAGCGCCTCCTTTTGCTCCGGCGGCAGCGGTGTGCCGCGGCGCAGCGCCTCCACCAGCGCGGCCTGGCCGGCGGCCTGGCCGCTGAAGCCTGCCGGATGTACCTCCAAAATGCGCCCGGAAAGCTGTGAGCCCCGCGCGCCGTCGTACACCGAAAGGTTGAGCGCCACGTCCACCGCGTCGCCCGGCGCGTAGGCCACCTCGGCGGGCGGCATGCCGAACCACGCCGCATACAGGGTAGCGTTGCCCTGCCGCAGCCGCAGCCGGCTGTGCTTGCCCTCCGATACGGCATATACCCCCTCGATCACCGCGTTTTCCAGCACGAACACCGGGGTGGGGTTTTCCGGCCCGAAGGGGGCCAGCCGGTCCAGCTCCCGCACGGCGTCCACCGTGATGCGCTCCAATCGAACCGAAAGGTCGCATTCCAGCGGCGGCGTGCGCAGCACCGGGCACTCCCGCGCGGCCCACTCATTGAGCCGGCGGCGCAGCTCCTCCAGATTTTCTTCCCGCACCGACAGGCCCGCCGCCATGGCGTGGCCGCCAAAACGGATAAGCAGGTCGGAGCAAGCTGCAATGCAGGAGTGCAGGTTAAAGCCCTGCACACTGCGGCCGCTGCCCTTGCCTTCGCCCTGTTCGTCCACCGATACCACGATCACCGGGCGGCCCAGCCGTTCCACCAGCCGAGAGGCCACGATACCGATCACACCCTGGTGCCAGTCCCTCCCCCAGACCAGGATCACCCGGCCGGCGGTAAGGGAGGGGTCGGCTTCCAGCAGCGCCTGCGCCGCCTGGGCGATCTGCTGTTCGGTCTCCTGCCGGGAGGCGTTGATCTGATTCAACTTATGAGCCAGCTCGGCCCCACGTTCCTCGTCCTCGCACAGCACCAGCTGCAGCGCCGTCACGGCGCTGTCCATACGGCCCGCCGCGTTGATGCGCGGGGCAAGGCCGTAGCTGATGTTCTCGGCCGTGATGGACTTGCCAGCCAGGCCGGTCTGCTCCAGCAGGGCCTCAAGGCCGGGCCGCTCCGTCTGCCCCAGCAGGCGCAGGCCGGCCTTGACCAGCGTGCGGTTCTCGCCGGTCAGCGGCATCACGTCCGCCACCGTTCCGATGGCCGCCAGATCGCCGCAATATTCCAGCATCTCCTGCGGGTCGCAGCCCTCCAACGCGGCGCACAGCTTGAACGCCACGCCCGCGCCGCACAGGCCCTTGAACGGGCTCTCATCGTCCAGGCGGCGGGGATCTACCACGGCCACCGCCTTGGGCAGCGTATCCGGCGGCAGGTGGTGGTCGGTGATCACCAGATCCACCCCCAGCGAGGCCGCATAGTTTGCCTCCTCTACGGCGGAGATGCCGTTGTCCACGGTAACGATCAGGCGGTAGCCCTTGTTGTACACCGATTGGATCGTGTTTTTCGAGAGGCCGTAGCCATCGCCCTCCCGGCTGGGCAGCATACACTTGACGCTGGCCCCCATGCCCTTGAGGTGCTCGTACAGCAGCGCAGTGGCAGTCACGCCGTCTACGTCGTAGTCGCCGAACACCACGATGGTCTCGCCCGTATCCACCGCGCGCAGCAGCCTCTCGCAGGCCTTATCCATATCCTTGAGCAAAAAGGGATCGCTCAGCGGCTCCTCCCCGGCCAGCAGGGCCAGCGCCTGCTCCGGGCTTGTGATACCGCGGGCGGCCAGCACCCCGGCCAGCAGCGACGCCGCTTTCTGCTGGGCGGAATGCACGGCGGTACGCTTGGCGTCCGTCCACGCTTCGCCCTGCATCCCGGCCTCGCTTTCCAGCCGGCCGGTACGTTCACTGGCAATGGCATCGGACAGCGCCTGCACGGCCCGGCGCTCCAGCGGGCGGGTCTTCCATGCCCGGTACCTCATAGCTGCCCCTCCTCCGTTAAACCATCGCAGGCCAGCATCCCCTGCAATGCCGCAATCTCGCTGGAAACATCCAGCGCCATATCCGACAGGAGCTTATCGTACAGATTATCGTACGCCAGATTCAGCGTATGCAAAATTCCCGCGATATCCCGCCGGATATTTTCGGCGTTTTCGCCCTTTTGCCCCTGCACGCCGTTGTAGGTATGCAGCAGCTTGAGGGTGGTGGGGAAATAATACTCCGCAAAGCGGCGCGCCTTGGGCAGGCTTTCGGGGTGGGCGTCCAGCCAGTCGCAGATGGCCTGGGTAGTGGCGTGCATGTGTTCCAGCTCGTCAGCGGCCTGCTCGTCGGCCATGAGGCGCTTTTCCTGCTCCAGCACGGCCGAAAAGCGGCGCACCGCCTCCACGCTCAACGCGGGCCCGGCTCCCTCCTGCTCAGTCTTCGGGGCAGGCTGCTCCGGCTGCTCACGTTCCGGCTGGGCCTCCTTTGCCTGCGGCGCGGGCTCCGGCTGGCCCTGCGCGGCGCGGTAGCTCTCAGCCGTGAGATAAAGCCTGTCCTCGTCCGCATCCAGCCAGGCCGTCAGCCAGCCCTTGCGGATATACTTGCGCAGATCCTTGCGCACCTTTTTGGGCGCGCGCTGCACGGCGGACGCCAGCTGCCTGAGATTTATGCCCTGCCCCGCGCCCAGCGCATCGGCCGCGTCGCCATAGGTGCGCATCCGGCGGGATTTCTCCAGCCGGTTGCCGCCCTCCGCGCATAGCGCGCCAAATATGCAGCCCACAGCGGTGAGCGCGCCGCCCGTGATGGCCAGCGCCGTATATTCAGCGGTGCCCTTAAGAAACAGCCCCATCGAGGCCAGGCAGCTCACGCCGCCTATGATCAGCCCAAAGGCAAAGATGCCGCCCACGATGGCCATGGCAAGGCCCGTGCTGAACAGCCGGCGCGACCCGGTGTACAAGGGGTTGCGCACTGCGCCGGACGCCATACAGGCCGTTTCTGCTTCGTCGCGGCAGGCGGCGCGGCGTTCGTCCTGCCGGGCGCGGCGGTACGCGCGGTATTCCTCCCGTTGGGTGCCGCCGCCCTGCCGGGCATCCTGATCATACAGCCCGCTGTAATCCGCCGCCGGGCGATCCTTCTCCGGGCGCGCATCACGCGCGGAGCCATAGCTTTTTTCGCGGGCGCGGTCCATGGCGCGCCCCACCTCCGAGACGCCAAAATTCACCGCGTCCACCACGGCGCGGCCCACGTCCCATGCGCGGCCGCCCAGCTCCTGGCCGCGGCCCTCGAACCCGTGCTGGAACGCATCCGAAACGGACACGCCAAACTCGCGCAGCTGGTATTCCAGCTCCCGCTGCACCTGCTCACCGCTCATTCTTTCCTGCTCCGGCTCCTGCGGGCCATACTTTTTTTCGTCCATACTTCTCACTCCTCCGCCGGGTTATACCGGCTGCACACAGCCCTCGCCGCGCGCAGGCCGTCCACGGCTGCACTCATTATGCCGCCCGCGTACCCGGCCCCCTCGCCACAGGGGTACAGGCCCGCCAGCTGGGTACACTGATAATCCTCGCCGCGCGCCAGGCGCACAGGGCTGCTGGTGCGGGTCTCCAACCCGGTGAGCACTGTGTCCGGCGCAGTGTAGCCGGCGATTCGCCGCTCATAGGCGCGCAGGCCCGCGCGCAGCGTCCGGGCCAGCTCTTCCGGCAGCAGCGCGCCCAGATCCGCGGCTGCCACGCCGCGGTCGTAGGTGGGCTGCACACGGCCCAGATCCAGCCTGCCGCGCCCTTCCAAAAAGCTGCCCATCGTCTCCGCAGGGGCCGCATAGGGACCGGCTGCGCGGCCCGCCTCGTAGGCGCGGCGCTCCAGCTCCCGCTGGAACGCGATGGCCCGGCGCGGATCATCGCCAAAATCGGCCCCGCTCACGCTCACGGCCACAGCCGCATTGGCGTTTTGGCCGTCGCGGGCGTGGTAGCTCATGCCGTTGGTCACCACCTGCCCCACCTCGCTGGCGGATGCCACCACCCGCCCGCCGGGACACATACAGAAGGTATACACACACCGCCCGCCCACATGCTCGGAAAGCTGATATTCGCCCCGCGGCAGCGCCGGATGCCCGGCGGCGGCATGATACAGGCTTTTTTCGATCTCACTTTGCAGGTGCTCGGCCCGCACCCCCACGCTGAAGGGCTTGCACTCCAGCGCAAGTCCGCTTTCCATCAGCATGGCAAAGGTATCCCGCGCTGAGTGGCCCACGGCCAGCAGCAGCGCCTCGCACGGCAGCAGGCCCGCCGTGGTCTCGACGCCGGTGAGCACACCGTTTTTCGTATGCAGGCCGGTGAGCGCGGTGTGGAACCGCACCTCGCCTCCCAGCGCTTCGATCTCGCGGCGGATAGAGCCGATGACGCCCCGCAGCAAATCGGTGCCCACATGGGGCTTTTGCTGCCAGGCGATCTCCCGTGGGGCCCCATGCTGCAAAAATGTCTCGGTGACAAAGCCGCACAGCGCATCGCCGATGCGGGTGGTGAGCTTGCCGTCCGAAAAGGTGCCCGCGCCGCCCTCGCCGAACTGAATGTTGGTATCGGGGTCCAGCTCGCCGGTGGCCGAAAAATGCTCCACGATACGCACCCGCTCGTCCAACGGTGCGCCGCGCTCCAGCACGATGGGCTTAAAGCCCTGCCGCGCCAAGAGCAGCGCCGCAAACAGCCCCGCCGGGCCCAGGCCGCACACGATTGGGCGCGTTTTTAACGGTTCTATGCCGTTTTTCACAATCAGCTCTGTCTTACCGCATAGAGCAACGCAGGGCGAGGCCCCTGCGTAGGCAGGCTCCTCACCCTCGTCTTTGAGTGTGACCGCAACGGTATACACCAGCTTTGGCTGCCCGTGCCGTGCGTCCACTGACAGCCGCGTTATGCCCAGCTGCGCCGCATGGCCGCGCGGGATGCGCGCCAGATACAGCGCACGCTCATAGGCCTGCGCCTCGCCTGCGGAAAGCGGCAGGCGGATATCCCGAACTAAAATCATCTTCTTCTCGATCCGTTCCAGTGGTAAAAAGCGGGGCGGTCAGTTGCTCTCGATGCGGCACTGCACCACATAGCTGCCGATGGCGAACACCTGCGTGCTGGAGGGCACATACAGGCTGCACGCAATGTTCTGCTGACCGATCACGATGGAAAAGTCGTTGGCGTCGATCTGCGCCACCACCTGCTCGGCGTTCAGCGTCTCCAGCACCTCCGCCGGGCCGCACAGCACCACATTCATCAGGCGCTGGCTCTCCACGGTGAGCTGGTAGCTGGCGGGCAGGTTGATCACCTGCACACACTCCGCCGGAAGGTTCAGCGTCTTGGTGGCGAGGCGGGAGCTGTCGAAGCTGACCGTAATGGAGGAGACGTTCTCCTGGCTCACGATGCCGCTGGGCAGCCGGATGGGCATATCGTAGGTCTTATCCAGCGTAAAGGTGGCCAGGTCGATCGCGCCGATGGAGAGCGTACTCAGCGAGTTGACTACAGCCTCCGGGCCGGCCACCGTGAGCGACTTCTTGCTGATGGAATACTGCAGCACCGAGGCGTCAAAATCCTGGGGCGTGTTGATAAAGCTCACCGTCACCGGCAGCTCTGCCAGTTTATACACCACCAGCGTCACATCCACGGCATCCCGGTCGGCGGTGGCGTACTCGAACTCTACCTCTTCGCCGTTTTCGTCGTAGTACCGCAGCTCGGTGGGCACGATCTGGGTGCTGTGCATGGCCTCCGGGTAGCTCACCTCCGCCACGCAGGACACAATGCGCTCCAGCTCGCCGCTGGGGCCCGAAAGGGTGACCGACTCTGCCGAGGCGGCGCTGTCGTAGAGGATATAGCCATCCTCAATGGTCAGGTCATGCTGCTTGCGCACCCGGATGGGCAGCGTCTTTTCCTCCACAATATCAAACAGCACCTTGGCGGTCTTGTTGGTGCCGGTGATGCTCACCGAGATGTTTTCGGCGTCTGCCGTCAGGCAGCGCACCAGCAGGCGCAGGTTCTTTTCGCCGCTGGAGATCACCGGCGAGTAGTCCGGATACACCACAAAGTCGTCCGCCGTCATTTCTCCGATGGTGTAGCCGTCGCCCGAAACGGTCAGGCTCACCGTCTGTTCGGCGGCCTCCACGATACTGAGGCCCTTGGAGGTATAGGAGGTGGAATCAAAGTTGAAATCCACCGGTACATTATTCAGCGAAATGGTCGTGCCGGGCTGCACCGCGATGGTCACGATGATCCACGCCAGGATCGCCAGCGCGGCAGACAGGGCCATCCGCACACGCCGGTCATCCAGGATGGTGCGCTTGGTGGGCAGTGCCGGCTGGCCGCCCTTGCCGCCGGAAGAAAAGCTCTGGCTCATTTGTTTTCCTCCTCCTTCTCCGCGCTGTGGTCACCAGCCTGGCCGCCGGTCTGCTCCTGCTTTTGGGGCAGCCGGGCCCATGCCTCGCGCAGCTTGCCGACGCAGAGGCTGCCCCATGCACGGGCCTTATCCGCCCCCTGCTGGCACAGCGTGCGGGCCGCCTTGACCCATTCCTCCCAGTTCTCCGGCCGCTTAGAGGTCTTGGCTTTTTCGGCCGCGGTCTCCTTGGGAATCATCTCATCCACGAGGCGGGTATACAGGGTCTGCCGGTCAAAATGGCGGATCAGCACGCCGTTTTTGGCCATGGAGATGATGCCGGTCTCCTCGCTTACCACGATGGCGATGGCGTCCGAATTTTCGGCGATGCCCAGGCAGGCGCGATGGCGGGTACCCATATCCTTGCCCAGATCCAGGTTGTTGGAGAGGGGCAGCACACAGCCCGCGGCCTTGACCCGGCCGTCCTCAATAATGGCCGCACCGTCGTGCAGCGGCGTGCCCTCGTAAAAAATGGTGCCCAGCAGCTCGGGATTCACCTCGCTGTTCACCGGCGTGCCGGTACGCACGATCTCCGAGAGGTTGGTGTGGCGCTCCAGCACGATCAGAGCGCCGGTCTTGGTCTCCGAAAAGCGCTCGGCTGCGTCGCAGATGGCAATGATCGCACTGCGCCACTTGCCGCGCAGGCTTGGGTCGTCGTGGCGGGTGTGGAAAAGGTTGGCCGCCCACTGATCCGTCTGACCCACCTGCTCCAGCGCGCGGCGGATCTCCGGCTGAAACAGCACCACCAGCGTGAGCAGTCCCACCTGGATGAGGCCGTTCATGATCCAGGTGACGGTGCGCATGTGCCAGTAGGTGGCGATCAAATAAATGGTAACCACCAGGATCGCTCCCTTGGCGAGCTGTCCCGCGCGGGTGCGGTTGATAAAGCCCAAAAGCTGATAAATGACGAACGCCACGATCAGGATATCCAGCAGGTCCGCCAGCTTGAAGGTTTGAAAGTTGGCAATAATTGAACTCAGGTTCATCCCGTTCATCCCATTCACCCCGTCACAGCGCTTCGATCAGAGCCACCGCATGGGCGGCGATGCCCAGGCCCTCGCCCGTGAAGCCCAGATGCTCCTCGGTGGTGGCCTTTACGCTCACGGCGCCTGTTTCCAGCCCAAAGGCCGCGGCCAGCCTTTCGCGCATGGCCGGGATATAGGGCGCCAGTTTGGGCTTCTGGCACAGGATAGTGGCGTCAATGTTCTCCACCCGCCAGCCGTTTTCCTTGAGCAGCGCAGCCACGGCTGCGGTCAGCTTGAGGCTGTCCGCGCCGGAATAGGCCGGGTCCGTATCCGGGAAGTGCCTGCCGATATCGCCCAGCGCCGCCGCGCCCAGCACGGCATCCATCACCGCATGGGCCAGCACATCTGCGTCCGAGTGGCCCAGCAGGCCCTTTTCATAGGGCACCTCCACGCCGCCCAGGATCAGCTTGCGGCCCTCCACCAGCCGGTGTACGTCGTATCCATGCCCAATGCGCATTTTGTGTTCCCCCTTGCCGCCCACAACGGGCAGGTCCTCTTTTGTCGTGATTTTTCGGTTAGCATAGTCGCCCTGGGTCAGCTGCACGGGCAGGCCCGCCAGCTCAAACAGGCTGCAATCGTCGGTGATGTACTGCACCTGGTCCGCGTCCAGCGCATCCAGCGCGCGCAGATACAGCGCCCGGTCGAAGCACTGGGGCGTCTGCACTGCATACAGGGTGCTGCGGTCCGGGGTTTGCTGCACCAGCGTCCCCGCCGGCACAGCCTTGCCGTCGCCGGGCTGCTGCGCCTGCTTGACGGTGTCCTTCACCGGCACCGCCGGAGCCGCCGCGCCGCACCGGGCCGCCGCGTCCAGCACTGCCTCGATCACCGCCTGGCTCACAAAGGGCCGGGCCGCGTCATGGATGGCCACCAGCTCGCCGTTCGCGGCGCACACGCCGTTGCGGGCGCTCCCGGCGCGGGTCGCGCCGCCCTGCACGATCTGCACCGGCTTTGTGCAGTCCGCCGTTTCGCGGCACACAAAGTCCCTGTTTTTGCCCGCCACGACCACGATCTCGCTCACCAGCGGGCACTGCTCGAACGCGCGAATGCTGCGCCGCAGCACCGTCTCCCCGCCCAGGTCAAAGCTGAGCTTATCGAACCCCATCCGGGTAGACGAACCTGCGGCCACCAAGACCGCCGAAACTGTTTGATTCAACCCTGCCACCTGCCTTTGGATGTTTTCTCCTGCTTTTTTATCAAGCTGCCATTTTGTAGTACAATCATGATTATTATACTCTATTCAGCCGCAAACTGCAACTAAAACTCAAATGGGCTTCAC
>CAZYAX010000023.1:0-2118 GCA_964646195.1 uncultured Faecalibacterium sp.
CGGCAATCTGCATACCAGATTTATTCAGAGCTTCCTTATATCTTATCTTACGAAATGAACCATTGGTACGCGGGGGTAAGCGCCGCAAAGGTTTCCTTTGCGATCTGCGGGATGTGCTGCGACTCTTCGGCCGCGATCAGACGCTGGAAATAGATGTTCCGATGGTTATAAATTCCGTCGAGCCATTCGCCGTAAGGGGAGGCATACCGCTTTTTGTACGCCTTGCCCATGAGCTGCATTGTTTCATCGCGTAGCACGGCCTTGAAAATAGCAGAAAAGGAGTGCGGATCGGCGTCGATCTTCTCCCGAAAAGCGCACATCTGCGCAGGGGTGGCGGAATAGTAGCCCATGCCGAGACGGATGCCATAGACCGAAAACTCAATGAAGAAGGCGGGCGCTGGATGCGCGTTGGACTGAAAGGTCACCCACAAGCTATCCTTGAGGTACGGTTTGTGGCCGAAGCGCTGGTCATTGTAGGGCCGCGCAATGCTTTTCCTGGGGGCTATATCGATCAAAACTTCCTTGCTTAATTCGTTTGCCACATCGTAATACAGCTCGGTCAAAAGGGAATGGATCTGCGCAAAAAGGGACTTTTGCTGCAGGTACCATTCACGGGAATTGTTGCTTTGGGCCGCGCGCAAAGCGTCTACGATCTCAATGTATTCCAACGTTTTTCACCTCCCGAGGGAACCGGGGACAGAGCTTTTAGGGGGACGGCTTTTACGCAAAATTTCATATAGGCCGCAGCAGCTTGCGCCCGCATGGCCTGGCCGGATAGAGCGGGTCAAGCAACCGGCAAAGGCAGACTTGCTGGACGGTACAAATCTACTTCACTGAAATTCCACCGTATCGGTGATCCGAATGCGGATGCGCTCGGCGTTTTCGGCGGCCTCGACCTCCAGCGCGGCCAGCGCCGGCATGCCGGCCTCGGCCTCCAGGATCTCCTCCAGCTCCGGGCGGATCTTCGGGTGCGGCGGCGTGAAGATGGTGCAGCAGTCCTCATAGGGCAGGATGCTGGTCTCGAAGGTGTTGATGTGCCGCGCGGTCTCGATGATCTCGGTCTTGTCCATGCCGATCAGCGGACGCAGCACGGGCAGATCCTGCGCGGCGTCGGTGCATTGCAGGGCCTTGACGGTCTGGCTGGCCACCTGGGCCAGGCTCTCGCCGGTGATGAGCGCCTCACATTTCTGCTTTTTGGCGATCACATTGGCAATGCGCATCATGCTGCGGCGCATGAGCACCGTGAACAGCAGTTCCGGCGCGTGGTCGCGGATGTATTCCTGCGGCCGTGTGTACGGCACGACAAAGAGGTTGCAGCTGCCGGTGTACACGGCGTCCAGCTGGGCCAGGGCCTTGACCTTGTTTTTGGCGCGCTCGGAGGTATAGGGCGGCGAAGCGAAATGGATGTGGTCCAGCGCGAGGCCGCGCTTGGCCATGCGGTAGGCGGCCACGGGGCTGTCGATGCCGCCGGACAGCATATTGAGCGCGCGGCCGCTGGTGCCCACGGGCAGGCCGCCCTCGCCGGGGACCTTGGGGCCGTGGATGTAAGCGCCGTAGTCCCGAATCTCCACGATGACCTTGAACTGCGGGTCATGCACGTCTACGCGCAGGTAGTTGTGCTTGCCCAGCAGGTAGGCGCCCAGCTCCCGCATGATTTCAGGGCTGGTCATGGGATACGTTTTATCGGCGCGGCGTGCTTCGACCTTAAACGTCTTTACATTCCGTAAACTTGGGCCGAGATATTCCTCTGCGGTGCGGCAGATAGTGTCGAAATCCTTCTCGCACACCACGCTGCGGCTCACCGCCGCAAGGCCAAAGACCTTGGACACCCGCGCAAAGGCGGTGTCCATGTCCACGTCCTCGTCCTCGGGTTCCATATAAAAGGTGGACTGGGTGCAGTACACCTTGAAGCGGCCCACCGTTTTGAGGCGGTAGCGCAATATCTTCATCATGGTGGCCTCGAACTGGTTCCGGTTCAGGCCTTTCAGGGACATCTCGCCCTGGTAGCCCATCAATACTTCCTTCATGGCGGTGTCAGGTTCCTTTCTGTTGTTATGGGGTTGCCGCTTTCTTAAAAGAAAGCGGCGCAAAGAATTTTTATAGGCCAACGCGCATGCG
>CAZYAX010000023.1:2218-11551 GCA_964646195.1 uncultured Faecalibacterium sp.
AAGGCCGGAAAACGTCTTACCGTGTGATCCTCTGCAACGTTTTCATCCCGTCCTCCAACCGGTTGAGGAAGGCGTCCACGTCTTCGGGCGTGTTGTCGGCGCAGAAGGAGACGCGGATGGCCGTATCAATGGCACGGGACGGGCGCTTCATCACGGCGAGGGTGTGGCTGGGCTGGCCGCGGCCGCAGGCGCTGGCCGAGGATACATAGATCTGTTTTTCGGCTAAAAAGGTGAGCATGGTCTGGCTTTTGATGCAGTTCTCGCTGAAATTCACGATCTCCGGCACCGCGCCCGCGGGGCTGTTGATCTCGATCTCCGAAAAGGCCGCCAGCCCGGCGCGCAGCCGCTCGTTGAGCATGCGTATCTTGCCCTCACGGGGCTTCATCGTGCCTGCCAGGCGGGATGCCGCCACAGCAAGCCCAACCGCATAGGGCAGGTTCTCGGTGCCGGGGCGCTTTTCGCGCTCCTGCTCGCCGCCCACATACGGCGGCTGAAAGCTCTGCGCCAGGCTGTCGTTCAGATACAGCGCGCCGATGCCCTTGGGCGCGTGGATCTTGTGCCCCGAAACGGCCAGCGAATCGATGTTCTCCAGCCGGATAGGGATGCGCATCCATGCCTGCACTGCGTCCACATGCACCATCGTGCGGGAGCTGATCTTTTTTACCTCTGCGGCCAGACGCTCCACGTCGTTGCGCGCGCCGGTCTCGTTGTTCACCAGCATACAGGCCACCAGAATCGTGGAGCGGTTGACCTGCGCCAGCATTTCGCCGATGTCCAGCGTGCCGTCCGGGCGCGGATCGACGAAGATCACGTCGTAGCCCTGCTCCCGGAGGCGCTGCATGGGCCGAAGCACGCTGGGATGCTCGAAGCCCGATACCACGATGCGCTTGCCGAAGGTTTTGGTGAGCGCCGCGCCAAAAATAGCCAGGTTGTTGCTCTCGCTGCCGCAGGAGGTGAAGTAGAGCTCCCGGCTCTTGCAACCCAGCGTTTTGGCGACGGCGGCGCGGGCGGTGTTCAGCACCTCCTCGCTGCGCGCGCCCGGTGCATACAGAGAGGAGGGGTTGGCCCAGTGCTCGTTCATCGCCTTGTAAATTGCGTCGGACACCTCCGGCGCAACGAGGGTCGTAGCCGCATTGTCCAGATAATGTAAATCGGGAGTTTGGATCATGATTTTGTTCAGCCTTTCTTGCGGATCGCATCCGTATACTTGATAAGTATAGCACAAAATGTCCCAAATACGAAGGGGGCGGCTGTAAATTACGGTTGCGAATTTGCGGCTTCCATGGTACACTATTCCTGTTACCGTATCCATCAGGAAAGGAAGAATCAGGATTATGAAACGAGAAAGTTTTGGGTCCCGCCTGGGTTTTCTGCTGGTGAGCGCCGGCTGCGCCATCGGCATCGGCAACGTGTGGCGGTTCCCGTTTGTCACCGGGCAGAACGGCGGCGGCGTGTTTGTGCTGTTCTATCTGCTGTTTTTGCTCATCATGGGCGCGCCCGTGCTCACGATGGAGCTGGCCGTGGGCCGTGCGGGCCGCTCCAGCGCGCTGCGCGCGTATAAGGCGCTGGAACCGGCGGGCAGCCGCTGGCACATCCATGGCATTTTCTGCATGATCGGCTGCTATCTGCTGATGATGTACTACACCACGGTGTCTGGCTGGATGCTGGGGTATTTCTTCAAGTTCGCGGTGGGCGCGTTTGACGGGCTGGATTCCGCTGCGGCGGGCAGCGTGTTCAGTGAGCTGCTGGCTGACCCCGCCGAAATGACCGGCTGGATGGCCGTCACCGTGCTGGCGGGCTTTCTGGTGGTGAGCTTTGGTCTGCAGAAGGGCCTGGAGCGCATCACCAAGGTGATGATGAGCGCGCTGCTGGTGCTGATCGTGGTGCTGGCGGTCCACTCCTTTCTGCTGCCGGGGGCGGGCGAGGGCCTGGCCTTCTACCTGCTGCCGGATTTTGGCCGTGCGCTGGAGATGGGCCTCGGCAACGTGATCACGGCGGCCATGAACCAGGCCTTTTTCACGCTGAGCCTGGGCATTGCGGCTATGGAGATCTTCGGCAGCTACATGTCCCGCGAGTATACGCTGCTGGGCGAGTCGGTGCGCATCTGCGCGCTGGACACCTTTGTGGCGCTGATGAGCGGGCTGATCATCTTCCCCGCGTGCTTCTCCTTTGGCGTACAGCCGGACGCAGGCCCCTCGCTCATCTTTATCACGCTGCCCAGCGTCTTTTTGAATATGGCGGGCGGCCGGCTGTGGGGCGCGCTGTTCTTCTTGTTCATGACCTTTGCCAGCTTTTCCACGGTGATCGCGGTGTTTGAAAACCTCATCGCCAACTGCATCGACAACTTTGGCTGGGATCGCAAAAAGGCGGTGTTCGTCAATGCCGTATTTGTGCTGCTGGCCAGTATGCCCTGCGTACTGGGCTACAACGTCTGGCAGGATGTGCGCCTGATCGGCGGACGCGACGTGCTGGACAGCGAGGACTTCCTCGTCAGCAACCTGCTGCTGCCGCTGGGTTCGCTTGTGTACCTGCTGTTCTGCGTGTCCAAGTGGGGCTGGGGGTATGAGAAATACCGCGCCGAGGCCAACACCGGCGCGGGGCCCAAGCTGCCCGGCTCCAAGTGGCTCAAGTGGTATTTCCAGTTCGTGCTGCCGGTGCTGATTTTGATCATTCTGGTACAGGGATTGGTGTGATAAAAAATCCATAAAGAACAGGGCCGCTGTTCTCCCAAGGGAGCGCAGCGGCCCTGCTCTGTAATGAGGATAAGATGATAAGGAAATATCCTGGCGATTCAGCCCAGCCGGTTCAGCTCGACCTGGTAGGCGTGGTATGGGCCTGTCTCCACCGGCAGCGGCAGGCCGGCCTCCATCAGTGCCGCGCCGGAATAGCGGCGGCCCGTGGCGGCGTCCTCGTAGAGCGCGCCGGGCAAAAGGCCCTTGCAGCGGATGTAGGGCACGGGCATGTTGCCGTGAATCTCCAGCAGCACCGCGCTCACCAGTGCGTGCGCGGCATCCGGAGAGGTGAACTGCCAGGCGGCGCATACATCCCGGAAGGGGTCCGACAGGCGGTAATAGAGGCCGTTCCGAACCAGGGGCGCGTACTTTTTGAACTGCCGTACCTGGGCGGCCACCTCGGCCTTTTCCTCTGCGGAGAGCTCGCTCAGATTCAGCTCGTAGCCGAAGGTGCCGGCCATGGCCACCACGCTGCGGGTGTGCAGGGAGGAAGCGCGGCCGGTTTGCAGGTTGGGCGATACGGAAACGTGCGCACCCATCGTGGAAGGGGGATAGAACAGCGAGGTGCCGTACTGGATGCGCAGGCGGTCGATGGCATCGGTGTTGTCGCTGCACCAGATCTGCGGGGTGTAGTATAGCATGCCAGCGTCAAAGCGCCCGCCGCCGCCGCTGCACCCCTCGATCAGCAGGCCGGGGTAGCGGCGGGTGAGCTGTTCGAGGAAGTCGTAGACGCCCAGCACATACTCATAGGCCACCTTGCCTGGCACTGTGGCGGCGGAGCAGAACTCCGCCAGGCTGCGGTTCATATCCCACTTGACGTAGGTAATGTTGGCGCTGTCCAGCACGGTGCAGATCTGGTCAAAAACGTGCCGGCGCACCTCGGCGCGGGTAAAGTCCAGCACGAGCTGGTTGCGGGTGTGTACGGGCCGGCGGCCGGGCACCTGGAGCGCCCAGTCCGGATGGGCGCGGTAGAGGCTGCTGTCCTCCGAGATCATCTCCGGCTCGATCCAGATGCCAAACTGCACGCCCTGCGCGTTTACCCGGCGGGCCAACTCGCCCAGGGTGCAGCCCAGCTTTTGCTCATTTGCCACCCAGTCGCCCAGGCCGCTGTTGTCGTCGTCGCGCTTGCCGAACCAGCCGTCGTCCATCACCAGCAGGTCGATGCCCAGGGCTGCGGCCTCGCCAGCCAGTGCGCAGAGCGTTTCGGCGTTGATGTCAAAGTAGGCGGCTTCCCAGCTGTTGAGCAGCAGCGGGCGCGGGCCGTGGACGTAGGGGCCGCGGCAGATGTGGTTCTGGATGCACCGGTGGAACTGGCGGGACAGCTGGCCCAGGCCCTGCCCCGAATAGGTGAGGACGGCCTCCGGCACCACCAGCGTTTCGCCGGGGGCCAGCGGGTAGTGGAACTGCTCGCTTTGCAGGCCCATCAAAAGGCGGGTCTGCTCGAACTGATCCCGCTCAGCCTCGCACAGAAAGCTGCCGCTGTACACGAACATCATGCCATAGCAGCGGCCCGCGTCCTCGGTGGCATCCGGCGCGGCCAGGATCACGGCGGGGTTGTATTGGTGGCTGGAGGTCCCGCGCCGGCTGCCGATGCTCTGGCAGCCGTGCCCCACGGGCATGCGCTGCACGTTGCGCTCCATGGCATGGCGGCCGTACAGGGTGATGAGGTCGTAGTCCCCATAGACAAAGTCCAGGCAGGCGGAGGCGGCCTTTTCGATGCAGACGGCGGCCTTGCCGCGGTTGGTGATGCGCACGCTGCGTGTGATGATATCTTCCTGTTCCAGCACGCCGTAGAGGAGCTGCACCTGCACCTGACTGGCGGCGTCCTCCAGCGTGATCTCCAGCGTTTTGGCGCCCTTTTCCTCCGCGTGGACGGCAGGCAGGCCCTCCAAAGCGTATTTGCCGCGGCGGATGCGGTGGCGCACATAGCGCAGATCGCAGCACTCGGCGCCGCCGGCGTTTTGCAGCACGAGGGCCGGGGCGCGGTAGTCGCCGGAGCCCCAGCAGGGGTACTCCTGCGGCAGGGCATCCAGTGAGTAGGTCCGGTCGTTGCCGGCGCTGGCCGGGTTGCCCGAGAAGCCGCGGTCGCAGTAGGTGAGCAGATAGTCTGCGCTGTCGGGGATCCGCGCGCCATAGTAGAGATGCAGCAGCACGCCCAGGCGGTCCACCTGCATCTGGTAGGTGGAGTGCGCCGTGTGCAGCGTGAAGAGACCGGTTTCTTTGGAATAGTGAATGGACATGGGAGCATCACTCGCTTTCTGTGCTTTTCCCCGCGCTGCGCCGCCGTCCCGGAAGGCTGTCTGCGGGAGCTTATTTGACCGCGCCGTTGACCACGCCGCTCAGGATCTGCTTCTGGCAGACCAGATAGAAGATCAGGATGGGGATGAGCGACAGCAGGTAGGAGGCAAAGGCCAGGTTGTAGTTGGTGCCGAACTGGGACTGGAAGTTGAGCTGCGCCAGAGGCAGGGTGTTCTGGCCGGTGCCGGCCATAATGACCAGCGGGGTCATCACGTCGTTCCACACGGCCAGCGCCGTGATAATGGCCACGGTGGCATGCATCGGCTTCATGATGGGGAAGATGATGCTCCAGTAGGTGCGCCAGGTGGTGGCGCCGTCCACGGTGGCGGCCTCCTCCAGCGCCTTGGGGATGTTGACCAGATAGCCGGCGTAGAGCATCACGTTCATCGGCATATAGAATACCACATAAAGCAGGATAACGCCAGCCCAGTTTCCGAGATGCATTTCGGCGGTCTGCTTGGCCAGGGGCATCATCAGGATGGCAAACGGCACGAACATGCCGCTGACGATGAACATATACACGAAGGTGTAGAACTTGCTGCCCGCCTTGGTGCGGCCCAGCACATAGCCCATCAGGGAATGGACCAGTACCGACAGCACCACGGTGGCCACGGTAATAAGCAGGCTGTTGGCCAGCGAATGCCAGAAGTCGGTCACCCGCATGGCCTCGCGGAAGTTGTCCAGGCTCCAGCTCTGGGGCAGCGACAAAATGCCGCTGATGCTATTGGTCATCTCGGAAGGCTGCTTGAAGGCGATGATGACTGTCATGTAAAGAGGGAAGATGATGGTGGAAAGGCCCAGAATCAACAGGATCATGGCCGGGGCATTGTACTTCTCTTTTGCTTTGATCATAACTGCTCCTCCTTCTCGCCGGAGAACTTCATCTGCGCCACCGAAAGCGCGACGATCACGATGAAAAAGATCACGGCGTTGGCGCTCTGGAAGCCGAACTGGCCGCCGGACATACCGTTGTTGTAGATCAGGTAGGAGATGGACTCGGTGCTCTGCGCCGGGCCGCCCTTGGTCAGGGCCATGACCTGATCGAACACCATCAAAAAGTTTTTCACGCTCAGCACCAGGTTGATGGAGAAAAACGGGATGATGAGCGGGAAGGTGAGATAGCGGAACTTCTTCCAGCCGGTGGCGCCGTCGATGTCGCCGGCCTCGTATACGTCGGCGGGCACGGTCTGCAAGCCGGAGATGTAGATGATGGTGGTCATGGCGATGGCCTGCCAGCAACACACCACCACGACGCCGATCCATGCGGTGGCAGGGTTGGAGAGGATGCTGGACTGGAGCGCCTCGATGCCCACGATCTGAGCAAAAGCGGGCAGGATATAGGTGAAGAAGTAGTTGAAGATATAGCCTACGACCAGCGCGCCCAGGATGTTGGGCAGAAAGTAGGCCCCGCGGAAAAAGCTCTTGGCGCGGATCTTGCTGTTGAGCGCCAGCGCCAGCAGCAGGCTGAGCACGTTGGTGACCACGGTGCAGGCCACCGACAGCTTGAAGGTGAACCAGTAGGACTTGCCCACGCGGGTGTCGCTGAACAGGTCGATGTAGTTGCGCAGGCCCACCATGTCGTAGCTGCCGAAGCCGCGGAAGTTGGTAAAGCTGTAGTACACGCCGCGGATCAGCGGCACGGTGTTGAAGCAGACGAACAGCGCCAGAATGGGGATGGTGATGAGCAGGAAGGTCCGTCTCTTTTCGTCCTTCAAAAGATCTTTCATTGCAGTGCGCCTCCTTTACTGGGTACCGCCGTGGGCAGCCTCATAGTCCTGCACCAGGCGGATGATATCGCGGTTGTACCGCAGCCATTCTGTGTCGAACCGGGTGAGGAAGGCGTCAGTATCCTTCTCCAGCAGGTAGGTCTGGAGGATGGCGTCCACCGACATCTCGGACGGGTAGTAGTGGTCCTGGTAGTCCAGCATACGGCCGGAGGTAATGTACTCGGTCATGCCATCCAGGATGGTGGGCAGGGTAAAATCGCCGTTCTTGCAGGGGATGGCCGTCTGGGCGTCGATGTACTTCTGGAGGTTTTCGTCCGCCAGAAGGAAGTCCAGCACCTCGTAGGCGGCCTCCTTGTTCTCACACTCGGCCGAAACGGCGAACAGCAGGTCGATGCCGGAGTTGAGCACGTTGCCGGAGCTGTCGTCACAGGCGGGCATGACGAAGGAATCCAGGTTGAGGTCCGGGTTCACCGAGAGGATCTGCGGTGCGGCGTAGCTGCCGATGGGGTACATGGCCGACTCGCCGCGGGCAAAGGCTGTGCAGGCGTCGTTGTAGCTGTAGGCAAACGGGTCCTTGGGGCCGTATTGCAGCAGGCTGAGGTACTTTTCGGCCAGCTCGCGGTACTCCACCGAGAAGGTGGTCTGGCCCTTGTTCACCAGCTTGGTGGTGTCGGAGGGGGAGAGCTCTACGGCCATGGAGTTCCAGGGCGCGAGGCAGGTCCAGGTGTCCTTAAAGCCGAAGTAGAACGGCAGGATGCCCTCGGACTGGATCTGCTGGCACAGGGCGTTCAGCTCCTCCCACGTTTCGGGGATCTCCCAGCCGTGCTCGGCGAACATGTCGCGGTTGTACAGGATGCCGGCGGCGTTTGCTACATACGGCACGGCGTAAGTGCCCTCGGTGGGCACCAGCTCCAGCGCCTCGGCAATGTCGAGGTAGCCCTGGTTGATGTCTGCGAGGCCGGGGTAATCGGATACGTCGGCCAGGATCTGGGCATCCACAAAGTAAGAGTAGTTAATATCGCCGCCGATGCCCAGAATATCGGGGTAATCCTCGCGGATAAAGCGGGTCTTGAGGATGGTCATGGCGTCGTTGGGGGAGCTGATGGTCAGGTGGATGTCGTCGTGGGTGGCGTTGAACTCCTCCTCCACCATTTCGAAGTAGTTGGCGGCCTCGGGCTTGTAGGAGACGAGCTCGATCTGGATCTTGGAATCATCCTCGGAAGCCCCGCATCCGGCAAGGGCGAGAACCGCCGCCACGCCGCACAGCGCCAGCAGCAGGCCCTTTGATTTGCGTTTCATAAGGTTCCTTCCTTTCGCTTGCAAAGTCGGGTTTGTGAAGAGGGGGTGATGTCTGTCCGGCCGGTTGGACATCCTGACGGGCTCCCGGCGCATCGGCTGTGCCAGAAACCAGCGGGAATAGCGCTTTTGTACGAAATGCACACATTCTTTGCAACTGTCAGCAATAATAGTATAGGAGCTGCGCGCGATTTTTTAAATGCCATGGTGAGTTTTTTTATCTCCCAATTTGGCTTTATAGAACGAAAATAGTTGAAGTTGAAATGCATTTTGGTATATAATGAAAAGGAAGGGGGGCAACGTGATGCCGGAAAATACTATTGCACCGCACAAGCTGAAATTTTATGTGTTTGGCGACGAGCGCTTTGTAGACCTGAACCTGTACCAGTTTGGCTGGGAGCAGACCGAGCCGCTGCACGCCTTTGGGCCGTATGTGCGCAACCACTACCTGTTCCACTATGTGGTCTCCGGCAAGGGCACGCTGCGGGCAAAGGAGAAGGAGTATACCATCACGGCGGGCCACGGTTTTTTGATCGAGCCGGGGTGCGTGACCACCTACCAGGCAGATAAGGACGACCCGTGGGAGTACATCTGGATCGAGTTCGACGGTCTGCGCGCCCACGAGAGCCTGCGCCTGGCGGGCATCAGCATGGCCGAGCCGGTGTATACGCCGGCCAGCCGCGAGGGCGGGCGCAGGCTGGAAAATCAGATGCGCCACATCGTGGACCACCACGACGACTCGCCCACCCGACTCATCGGCCACGGATTCATTTTTCTGGACCAGCTGGTGCAGTCCTCGGCCAACCGGCGCACGCGCAGCGATAAGCGCCTGCGGGATTTTTACATGAAAGAAGCGCTGACATTCATCGAACAGAACTATCAGCGCGACATTTCCATCGAGGAAATCGCGGCGGCCTGCGGGCTGAACCGGAGCTACTTCGGCAAGCTGTTCCGGGATGCTATGGGCGAGCCGCCTCAGACCTTTTTGCTGCATTACCGGATGGCCTACGCGGCCCAGCTGCTCAAGGAGAGCCGTGTGCCCATCCGGGAGATCAGCGTACAGGTGGGGTATGAGAACCAGCTGCATTTTTCCCGCGCGTTCAAGGGAGTGTACGGCGTGGCCCCGCGGGAGTACCGGCAGGCCCACTTTGTGGAGCCGGCGGGGCAAGGCTGAAAAGCACGGGGCCGCCGCCCCAATGGCCTTTTCAAAAAATTACGCAAAAAATCGGCCCTAATAAGGAGGCTGAAACAGCTCCTTATTAGGGCCGATTTTCTTTGTT
>CAZYAX010000024.1:0-11395 GCA_964646195.1 uncultured Faecalibacterium sp.
CAAAGCTTGCGCGCCAAAAACGAAAGTGCTGTTTTGTAAAATTGATTTCCGTGGGTGGGAGCAGGGGCCGGCAGATCGCGCGCTTGTGGAAGGCGCCGGGCTGCCGGCCTTTGCTTTGAAAACGGTCCGTGAAGTTTTTTTTAATTTTTATCGGACGTTCTTGCGCTTTTGTGCCGGAGGACTATAATGACGGGTACAGGCAAACCCTGGAACATTTTATTCAAAAGCAGGAGAGTCCGTATGACGAAAATTTTGAAAAACCTGAGCAGGCACTGGGTTACCTGTCTGGTGATCTTTGCGCTGCTGCTCGTGCAGGCCAGCTGCGACCTCAGCTTGCCTGAGATGACCTCCAACATCGTCAATGTGGGCATCCAGCAGGGCGGCGTGGAAAGCGCGGTGCCCAGCCCGGTGCGGGATACCACCTTGCAGGCGCTGGAGTGGCTGATGCCGCAGGACGAGGCTGACCTCGTGGAGGCCGCCTACACCCAGCCGGACGCCGATGGCCTGCGCCGCCTGAACGGCGGGGCCGACCCGGATGCGCTGGCCGAGACCTTCATCACGCCGGATATGGCGCTGTATATGATCGCGGCCCAGAACGCCGCCGGCGGCGGCGCGGCAACGGCGGAGTCGCTGGATGAGGCAGTGCAGGCCGTGTGCGCTTTGCCGTCCTTTGTGGCCGCACAGGCCGGCGCGGAGCTTGCGCCGGAGCAGGTGCGCACGCTGGTGCAGGCCCAGCTGGGCACGGCGCTGGACGCCATCGACGAGACGACCCGTCAGACCCTGTCCGGCCAGGCTGTGCTGCTGGTGGGGCTGGAATACAAGGCCCAGGGCATCGACGGCCAGGTGCAGATGAACTATTTGCTGCGTGCCGGCGGAAAAATGCTGGGCCTGACTCTGCTGCTGGCGGCGTGTGCCATCGCGGTGGGCTTTTTGGCCTCCCGCACTTCGGCGGCCATCGGACGCGACCTGCGCCGGAGCGTGTTTGAAAAGGTGATCGGCTTTTCCCACGCCGAGCTGGAGCAGTTTTCCACTGCGTCACTCATCACGCGCACCACAAACGACATTCAGCAGGTGCAGATGACCTGCGTCATCCTGCTGCGCATGGTGCTGTATGCGCCCATCCTGGGCATCGGCGGCGTGTGGCGCGTGGCGCACACCGGCACGAGCCTTTCCTGGATCATTGCGCTCACCGTGGTGCTGCTGCTGGGGCTGGTGTTCGTGCTGATGAAGGTGGCAATGCCCAAGTTTAAGATCATGCAGGCCCTGGTGGACCGGCTGAATCTGGTGAGCCGCGAGATCCTCACCGGCGTGATGCCCATCCGCGCGTTCAACCGCGAAAAGTTTGAGGAGGAACGCTTTGACAAGGCAAACAAGGATCTGATGCAGACACAGCTCTTCACCAACCGGGTGATGGCGGGCATGACGCCCTTTATGACGATCATCATGAACGGCGCGACGCTGCTGATCATCTGGTTCGGCGGAAAGGCCATCGATACCCAGGGCATGCAGGTGGGCGACCTGATTGCCTTCATCACCTATACGATGCAAATCGTCATGTCCTTTTTGATGCTGTCCATGGTTGCCATCATGCTGCCCCGCGCGGGCGTGGCGGCGGACCGCATCGACGAGGTGCTGACCACCGAGGTGGCTGTGCGCGACCCGGCCGGGGATGCGGCCGAGGGCCGCAGCGAATGGCGCGGCGAGGTGGCCTTCCACAATGTGAGCGTGCGCTACCCGGACGCCGACGCCGACGCGCTGTCGGGCATCACCTTTACCGCAAGGCCCGGCCAGACCACGGCGATCATCGGTTCCACCGGCTGCGGCAAATCCACGCTGCTCAACCTGATCCCGCGCTTTTTTGACGTGACCGGGGGCAGCATTACGGTGGACGGCATCGATATCCGCAAAATGTCCCAGCACCAGCTGCGCGCGCTGTTGGGTTATGTGCCGCAAAGGGGCGTGCTGTTCAGCGGCACCATCGAGAGCAACCTGAAATTCGGCGGGGAAGATATCTCCGACGCGCAGATGCGCAAGGCGGCCCGCATAGCACAGGCCGATGGCTTTATTGAGGAAAAGGCCGAAGGCTACGCCAGCCCTATCGCACAGGGCGGCTCCAATGTGTCCGGCGGGCAAAAGCAGCGTCTTTCCATCGCGCGCGCCATTGCCAAGGAACCGAAAATTTATCTGTTTGACGACAGCTTCTCCGCACTGGATTATAAGACCGACGTGGCCTTGCGCCGTGCACTGAACAGCGAGACGCAGGATGCCACCGTGATCATTGTGGCACAGCGCATTTCCACCGTGCTGCACGCGGACCAGATCATCGTGCTGGACGAGGGGCGCATCGCAGGCATTGGCCGCCACGCGCAGCTGATGGTCTCCTGCCCCGAATACCAGGAAATCGCGCGCAGCCAGCTGAGCCAGAAGGAACTGGAGCTTGATCAGGGAGGTGAGCAGTAATGCCGGGTCCGAGAAGAAGCACCGAGAAAGCAAAGGATTTTAAAGGCTCGATGAAGCGCCTGCTGGGCACGCTGCGGCCCTATACGCCGACGTTGGCCGTCGTGTTTATCTTTGCCGTGCTCTCCACCATTTTCAACATCGCAGGCCCCAAGGTGCTGGCCAAGGCCACCACCGCGCTGGCCACGGGCTGGGTAGCCCGCATGACCGGCACCGGCGGCATCGACTTTGATTATATTGCGCGCATTTTACTCATCATGCTGGTCCTGTATCTGGTGAGCGCCGTGTTCAGCTTTGTGCAGCACTGGCTGATGAGCACCATGTCCCAGAAGATGTGCTACGACTTCCGCCGCCAGATCAGCGAGAAGATCGACCGCCTGCCGCTGGCCTATTTTGAAAAGCGCACGGTGGGCGAGGTGCTCAGCCGCATCACCAACGATGTGGACACTCTGGGCCAGAGCCTGAACCAGAGCGTAAACCAGCTGATCACTGGCATCACCACGATGGTGGGCGTGCTCATCATGATGCTATCCATCAGCCCGGCGATGACCCTGATTGCCCTGCTCATCCTTCCGGTCAGCCTGATCCTGGTGATGACCGTGGTGAAGTTCAGCCAGAAATACTTCAAAGCGCAGCAGGCCACCCTGGGCGTGGTGAACGGCCAGGTGGAGGAGGTGTACGCGGGCCACAACGTGGTGCGCGCCTTCAACCGGGAGGAGGCCGTGCTGGCCGATTTCAACATCGCGAATGGCGAGCTGTACGAGTCGGCCTGGAAGAGCCAGTTCCTCTCCGGCCTGATGACGCCTATCATGAACTTTGTGGGCAATCTGGGCTATGTGGCCGTGGCCATCGTGGGCAGCATCTTTGCCGCGCGGGGCGTCATCACCATCGGCGATATCCAGGCGTTTATCCAATACGTCAAAAATTTCACCCAGCCCATCCAGCAGCTCAGTCAGGTGTCCAATATGCTGCAAAGCATGGCCGCCGCGGCAGAGCGGGTATTTGAGTTTTTGGGCGAGGAGGAGGAGACCCGGCTGGCCGATTCCGCCCGCCGCGCGGACGCCGGCGCCATCGACGGCCAGGTGAGCTTTTCCCATGTGCGCTTTGGTTACGACCCGGCTAAGCCCGTCATCCATGACTTCACCTGCGACGTGAAGCCCGGCCAGACGGTGGCCATCGTGGGGCCCACCGGCGCGGGCAAGACTACGATGATCAAGCTGCTGATGCGCTTTTACGACGTGGACAGCGGCTCCATCACCCTCAACGGCCACAACGTGAAGGACTTTGACCGCGGCACGCTGCGGCAGGGCTTTGGCATGGTATTGCAGGATACCTGGCTGTTCAAGGGCACCATCATGGAGAACATCCGCTATGGCCGGCTGGACGCCACCGACGAGGAGGTCATCCGGGCGGCGAAGGCGGCCCATGCGGATCACTTTATCCGCACGCTGCCCGGCGGCTACCAGATGGAGCTGAACGAGGACGCCAGCAATGTTTCGCAGGGGCAAAAGCAGCTGCTTACCATTGCCCGCGCCATTTTGGCGGATAATCCCATCCTGCTGCTGGATGAGGCCACCAGCAGCGTGGATACCCGCACCGAGCAGCGCATCCAAAAGGCTATGGACAACCTGATGAAGGGCCGCACCAGCTTTGTGATCGCGCATCGGCTGTCCACCATCCGCGACGCGGACCTGATCCTTGTGCTGCGCGAGGGCGACATCGTGGAGCAGGGTACGCACGACTCTCTGCTGGCGCAGAACGGCTTCTATGCGGCGCTGTACAACAGCCAGTTTGAGGATGCGGCGGGGTAAACACGCGCTTTACACGCTTTCGTTACAGTTTTCCTGTTTACTTTGCGACCATTTTATTGTAAAATAGTCACAACAGATTTCGCAAACAGGTGGTGTAACGAATTTATGGCATTAAAATATCAACGCATCCTGCTCAAGATCAGCGGCGAGGCGCTGGGCGGCGAGAAGGGCATGGGCTTTGACGAGGGCGCGATGGACTCCATTTGCTCCGGCGTGAAAAAGGCCTATGACCTCGGTGTGCAGATCGGTATCGTGGTGGGCGGCGGCAACTTCTGGCGCGGCCGCTCCAGCGGCAAGATGGAGCGCACACTGGCGGATAAGATCGGTATGCTGGCCACGGTGATGAACGCGCTGGCCGTCTCGGATAAGCTGGAGCAGCTGGGCGTACCCACAGAGGTGTTCACCTCCATCACCATGCCGCAGGTGGCCCCTGCCTTTACCCGCAAGGACGCGCTGCGCGCAATGGAAGCCGGCAAGATCGCCGTCTTTGGCGGCGGCACGGGCAATCCGTTCTTCTCCACCGACACGGCCACCGCGCTGCGGGCCGTGGAGGTATCGGCGGACGTGATGTTCAAGGCGACCATGGTGGACGGCGTGTACGATAAGGACCCCCACAAGTACCCCGATGCAAAGCGGTATGCCACCCTCACCTTTACCAGGGTGCTGGAGGATCAGCTTGCCGTGATGGATGGCACCGCCGCCACGCTGTGCCGCGACAACCGGCTGCCGATCCTGGTGTTTGACCTGGCCGACCCGGACAATATCGCCCGCGCCGTGCAGGGCGAGGATGTGGGCACGTTGGTATACGAGGAATAAGCCCCGCTGCCCTGCGGGGCATAACAGGGGCTTAAACATTATATAATAAGGAACAGGAGACAGGACCATGAGCAGCAATATCAAGCCGTATGAAGACAGAATGAAGGGCGCAATCGACCATCTGGGCAAGGAGCTGGGCTCCGTGCGCGCAGGCCGCGCCAACCCCGCGATTCTGGATAAGCTCACCGTGCCGTACTATGGCGCGCCCACCCCGGTCAATCAGGTGGCTTCCATTGCCGTTGCGGAGGCGCGCACCCTCACCATCACCCCGTGGGACCGCAGCCTGCTGCGCCCCATCAGCAGGGCTATCCAGGCCAGCGACATCGGCATCAACCCCATCGACGACGGCCAGACCATCCGGCTCAACTTCCCCGCGCCCAACGAGGAGCGCCGCAAGCAGCTGGCAAAGGAGGTCTCCAAGCTGGGCGAGGAGGCCAAGGTGGCAGTGCGCAACATCCGCCGCGAGGCGATGGACAAGGCCAAGGCTATGAAGAAGGCCGGCGAGTTCACCGAGGATGACCAGAAGGGCATGGAAGAGGACGTGCAGAAGCTGACCGATAAATATATCAAGAATATCGATAAGGCTGTGGAAGCAAAACAGGCGGAGATCATGGCCGTCTGACGCCGGGGCACCAAGCCGCCCGCGGTACAGAGCAGAAAAACAGCAGGTGCCGTGCGCTTGTTTTGGGGTGCGCGGCACTTTTTATAGGAGGCGGGACCTGCCTGTATGGAAAAGGCAAAACGAGGCCGGGCGGCCCCCTTTGCCGGCCCATACAGGGTCGCCCGCGCACGGGAGGAAAAATTTTATGGCACATCCTGAGGATTTTGCAAAGGGGCTGTCCATCGGCATCATTATGGACGGCAACGGCCGCTGGGCCAAGAGCCGAGGCCTGCCCCGCACCGCCGGCCACAAAAAGGGCGCGGCCGTGTTCCAGGACATCGCAGAATACTGCGAGGAGCTGGGCGTGGCGTCGGTGTATTTCTATGCGTTTTCCACTGAGAACTGGAAGCGCCCCATGGAAGAGGTGGGCGCGATCATGCGGCTGTTTGGCGAATACCTCATCAAGGCGTTCGATTACACCAAACGCAACGACCGCATCGTGTTTTTGGGCGACCGCACGGCGCTGGACCCCAAGCTCCAGAAGCTGATGAACCAGATCGAAGGGGAAACCGCCCATAAAACCGGCATGGTGATGAACATCGCCATCAACTACGGCGGCCGGCCGGAGATCGTGCGGGCCGCGCAGCAGCTGGCGGCCAAGGCCGTGGCGGGCGAGATACGCCCCGAGGACATCACCGAGGAGATGATGTCCGACGCGATGTATACCCGCGGCCAGAAGGACCCGGATTTCATCCTGCGCCCCAGCGGGGAAAAGCGGCTTTCCAACTTTATGCTGTGGCAGGCGGCCTACTCCGAGCTGGTGGAGATGGATGTGCTCTGGCCGGACTTTACCCGCGCCGATCTGGATCAGGCGATCGAGGAATTCAACCATCGCTCCCGCCGGTTCGGCGGCATTTAAATCAAGCGCGCCGCGCCGCAAAGCTGCGGTGCCGCGCCATCAAACAAAAGGAGATGGAAAAGCTCCATGAAAACACGAATTATTACGTCGGTCGTGGGCATCGGGGTCTTGGTTCTGGTACTTTTTACCTTCGATACGCTGTTCTTTAACCTGGTGGTGGCGCTTATCTCGCTCATCGGCATCCATGAGGTGTATAAAGCGTTGGGGTTTACAAAGCAGGACTGGCCGCTGTATGTGGTGCTGGTGCCGTATACGCTGCTCATCATGCTTTCCAGTACGTCGATGGCGCGCGGCATGGTGATGGCGGCATCCTTTGTGCTGCTGCTGTTCTATTGCATCTATCTGGTGGTGCGCAACGGGGTGGTGAGCTACCAAAAAGTCAGCGGCCTGATCATGTTCACGGCGGTCATTCTGTATTGCTTCTATTCGCTCATCCGGCTCAAGGTGCTGCTGCCCATCGAGCAATATAGCTACGACGCGGTGTTTTTTATCCTGCTGATCCTATGCTTTGCTTGGGGCGGCGATATCTGCGCCTACTTTGTGGGCCGCGCTCTTGGCAGGCATAAGCTGTGCCCGGTGGTCAGCCCCAAAAAGACGGTGGAGGGCGCTGTGGGCGGCGTGCTGGGCACGATGGTGTTCGGCGTGGTGGCCACGATCGTCTATTCGGTGGTGGCGGACCGTACCGAGGCGTTTACCCAGTCCAACATCGGCATCTCGATGTACGCCATTATCGCGGCGCTGGGCGTAGTGGCCGCAGTGCTGGGCATCTTTGGCGATCTGTTTGCCAGCGTGGTCAAGCGCCAGTGCGGCATCAAGGATTACGGCACGATCTTCCCCGGCCACGGCGGCATCCTGGACCGCTTCGACAGCGTGATGTTCATTGCGCCGTTCGTGACGATGGTGATCACCGCAGTGTTCTATGCTTAAAGGTTTTGAGGGAGCCGGGATCATTTTGGAACGTCCGGTGCGCGCCGCGGCTGCCCAAATGGGGGATCGGGGCGTGCCCTTCGACCGGTCCGTAGGCTCCACAGGGAAGTGCAAGGAGGCTACATTATGAGCAAAAAAATCACCCTGCTGGGTTCCACCGGCTCCATCGGCACCCAGAGCCTGGACGTGATCCGGGCACAGGGGTATGAGGTGTTCGGCCTGTCGGCCAACAGCCGCGTGGAGCTATTGCTGAAACAGATCGCGGAGTTCCATCCGCGCTATGTATGCGTTACGGACCCTGACGCGTATCAGAAGCTGGACGCTGCCCTTTCCGGGACGGCCGGCGCGCCAAAGCTGCTGTGCGGGGCCGAGGGCCTGCGGGAGCTGGCGGCCATGGACGGCCCGGATGTGGTGCTCAACAGCGTGGTAGGCATCGCCGGCCTGGGCGCGAGCCTGGCTGCCATCGAGAGCGGGCACGACCTGGCGCTGGCTAATAAGGAGAGCCTCGTTACCGGCGGCCATCTCGTGACCCAGGCCGTGGAAAAGCACGGCGTGAAGCTGCTGCCCGTGGACAGCGAGCACTCCGCCATCTTCCAGTGCTTGCAGGATACCGAGAGCGCCAAATCGCTGACCAAGATCCTGCTCACCGCGTCGGGCGGGCCGTTCTTCGGCATGACCACCGAGCAGCTGCGCGGCAAAAAGAAGGAGGATGCGCTCAAGCATCCCAACTGGAACATGGGCGCGAAGATCACCATCGACAGCGCCACCTTGATGAACAAGGGTCTGGAGCTGATCGAGGCGGTGTGGCTGTTCGGCCTGCCGCCGGAGAAGATCCAGATCGTGGTGCAGCGCCAGAGCATCATCCACTCGGCGGTGCAGTTCAGCGATAACTCGGTCATTGCGCAGCTGGGCGTGCCGGATATGCGCATCCCCATCCAGTATGCGCTCACCTGGCCCAAGCGTGTGCCGGGTGTAGTGCCCGAGTTGGACTTTGCCGTGCTCAAGGTGCTGACCTTTGACGTGGCCGATGAGGAGACCTTCCGATGCCTTGCGGCCTGCAAAAAGGCCATCACCAAGGGCGGGCTTGGCCCCTGCGCGGCCAACGGCGCCAACGAGGAGGCCGTGCGGCTGTTCCTTGAAGACAAGATCGGCTTTTTGGATATCGGCCGTCTGGTGGAGGCCGTGGTGGACAGCGATACCTTTGGCGGCAGCTATACCCTGGCAGACGTGTACGAATGCGACCGTATGGCGCGCGATTTTGTGCGCAGCCATCTGTAAAAGCCGTCTTCCCATTAAAAAACCTCTGGCGCGGTCCCGGCGGGGGCGGTGGCGCCGCATTCCCGGCGGCTGCGGCGCGCATCGGACGGGGCGAAAATGCGAATGGAACCATCCGGCAGCAACTACGCTTTCGTTTATCCGGTTATGCGCCTCGCCCGCCGGCCTGCGCGCCGGATTGCATCAGAGATCCCTGAAAATTTTTAAATTTAAAATCGTAGGAGCGTGGCATGTCATTTATTATCACCTTAGTGGCGGCGGTCTTTGTGTTCGGTCTTGTGATCGCCATCCATGAGTTCGGCCATTTTTCGGTGGCGAAGCTGAGCGGCATTCAGGTCAATGAATTCTCCATCGGCATGGGACCGGCCCTGCTCAAAAAGATCTGGCACGGCACCCAGTACAGCCTGCGGCTGCTGCCCATCGGCGGCTATGTGGCCATGGAAGGGGAGGACAGCCCCGAAAGCCAGCCCGCCGGGCAGGACGGCGAGGGGGCCGGGCAGCCCGAGCGGCCGGTCATCCCGCCTGAGCAGCGCACCGGCAAGCCCTTTAACGAGGTGGCCGTGTGGAAGCGCTTTTTGACTGTGGCGGCCGGCGCGGTGATGAACTTTGTGCTGGGCTTTGCGGTGCTGTTGGCCCTGGTGGCTACCCAGCAGGACGCGATCACGAGCAAGACCATCTACTCCATCGAGGAGGGCGCGCTGTGCGGCCAGACCGGCTTGCAGCCGGACGACAGGATTTTGGCGGTGAACGGCCGCAAGTGCTATGTGGCCAATGACATCATCTATGAGCTGGTGCGCACCGAGGCCTATCAGGCGGATTTCACGGTGGAGCGAGGAGGCCGGAAGCTGGAAGTGCCCGGCGTGCAGTTCGATACCTGGCAGGACGAAAACGGCCAGACCCATATGAAGCTGGGCTTTGTGGTATACGGCGTGCGCAAGACGCCGGCGAATGTGCTGCGCGAGGCGTTTAACAGCGAGCGCTACTACGGGCGCATCATCTTTACCTCGCTGGCCGATCTGATCCGCGGGCGGGAGAGCATCAACGACCTTTCGGGCCCGGTGGGCATCGTTTCGGCCATCGGCGAGGCGGCGGGCTACGGCCTGGCCGACCTTTTGGAGCTGCTTGCGCTCATCACGGTGAACCTGGGCATCTTTAACCTGCTGCCCTTTCCGGCGCTGGACGGCGGCAAGCTGGTGTTCCTGCTGATCGAGGGTGTCACCGGCCATGCGGTGCCGGACAAGGTGCAGGGCGCGTTCAATCTGGTGGGCTTTGCGCTGCTGTTCGGCCTGATGATCTTTGCCACCTACAATGATATTGTGCGACTGGTAACCGGCGCACTGTAAAGAAAAGCCTCTGCTTCGGTCGCGCCGGCATCCGGGCGCCCATCCCGGCGGCTGCGCACCGGTGAAAAGCGGAGGCTCCAAAAAAACACAGGGAGGTATTCCTTTTATGAGAAAGCTCAAGCGAGAAGTAAAGATCGGCAATGTGACGATCGGCGGCAACAACCCCATTGCGGTGCAGACCATGCTCAACGTGCCCGTGGAGGACATTGAGGGCAACGTGGCCCAGGCCAGGCGGTGCGAGGCGGCGGGCTGCCAGATCCTGCGCGTGACCTGCCCCTCGCCCCAGGATGCCAAGTGCATCGAGGCGGTAAAAAATGCCGTGAGCATCCCCATCGTGGCGGACATCCACTTTGACTACCGCGCAGCGCTGGCCTGTGCGGACGTGGGGGTGGACAAGATCCGCATCAACCCTGGCAACATCGGCGACGACGGCCGGGTGAAGGAGGTCGTCAAGGCCTGCAACGCGAAGAACATCCCCATCCGCATCGGCGTCAACGGCGGTAGCCTGGAAAAGCACATTCTGGCCCGCTACGGCGCGGCGGTGCCGGAGGCCATGGTGGAGAGCGCGCTGTACCATGTGCGCCTGCTGGAAAAGTTCGACTTCAACAACATCGTCATTTCCATCAAGAGCTCCAACGTGCCCCGCATGATGGAGGCGTACCGCCAGCTCAGCGCCCAGACGGACTACCCGCTGCATGTGGGCGTGACCGAGGCCGGTACATACCAGATGGGCCTGCTCAAGTCCGGCATGGGCATCGGCGGCATGCTGCTGGAGGGCATCGGCGACACCATCCGCGTTTCGCTGGCGGCGGAGCCGGAGAAGGAAGTGGAGGCCGGGTACAACATCCTGCGGGCCGTCGGTTTCCCGGTGGCGGGGCCGGAGGTCATCACCTGCCCCACCTGCGGCCGCACCCAGTACCCCTGCACCGAAATCGCCAACGAGGTGGAAAAGCGGCTGCGCGGGTACAAAAAATCCATCAAGGTAGCCGTGATGGGCTGCGTGGTCAACGGGCCCGGCGAGGCGCGCGAGGCGGACATCGGCATCGCGGGCGGCAAGGGCGAGGCCGTGCTGTTCGTACACGGCCAGCCGGTGCGCAAGCTCACCGGGGAGGATATCCTGGATCAGTTTATGGAGGAGATCTATAAACTGTAAACGGGCCGCGACAGGCGGAAACAGGATGACAAGATGTTTGTGGAACCTCTGAACAAATCACGCCCTTCGGGCTTGGCACGCATCTTGCCGGCT
>CAZYAX010000025.1:0-10338 GCA_964646195.1 uncultured Faecalibacterium sp.
TGGCGGGGCTTTTGCCGGTTTTGAAAGAGCTTTGCCGCTTTCTTGAAAGAAAGCGGCATAAGGAACCTCTGAACAAATCACGCCCTTCGGGCTTGGCACGCATCTTGCCGGCTGCGCCGCACCGCTGGCTTTGAGAAAATGCTCGTTGATACACACAGCAGCAACTGCGCTTTTCTATTTGAAATTGGGTCATCGGCACGGCTCGCCCGGCAATCTGCATACCGGATTTATTCAGAGCTTCCATAAAGAACTTTTCATGGCCAGCGCGTATGCGCGCTGGCATAGCAAAGTTTTTCGCCGAGGCCTTTTTTCAAAAAAGGCCGGAAAAGCCCATCGTAAAGGAGTGAGACCCGCGTGACCGCAAAAAAGACCCATTCCCGCCCCAGTCCCCGCGCACTGTGGGCGGTGCTGGCGTTGTCGCTGGCGCTGCACATGGCGCTGACGGTGACGACGGCCGGCTATGAATACGACATCAACTGCTTTTTTGCCTGGGCGCTGCGCATGGCCGAGACCGGGCCGGCCGGCTTTTATGCGGAAAACTATTTCTGCGACTATCCGCCCGGCTACCTGTATGTGCTGTGGCTCGTGGGCAAGTGTATGCGGCTGTTCCACCTGAACTACCTGCAAAAGGGCGCGGCGCTGCTGCTCACCCTGCTGCCCGGCCTTGCGGACTGCGCCATTGCGGCGGTGCTGTACCGGCTGGCAGAGCCACGCTGCGGCGCGCGCTGTGCGCTGTGGTTTGCGTGCGCGGCGGCGTTCTGCCCGCTGCTCGTGTACGATGCCGCCGTGTGGAAGCAGATCGACGGTGCGTTTGCGCTGCTGGCCCTGCTGTGCTTTGCACTGCTGGAGCGGGGCACGGGCCGCCGCACGATGCTGGGCGCGGCAGTCTGCTACGGCCTGGCGCTGGCCGTCAAGCCGCAGGCGCTGCTTGCCGGGCCGGTGCTGGCGCTGTGCTTTTTGCGCCCGGTTTTGTCCGCCCGGGACGCAAAGCAGCGCCTTGGCGGCATAGGGACGATCGTGCTGGGCGTGGTGTGCGCGCTGGCCCCGGTGCTGGTGTGCGCGCTGCCCTTCTACGGCTTTTCGGGACTGGGCGCGGGCCTGATGGAACAGTATTTTTCCACCGCACAGAGCTACCCGTATGCGTCCATCGACGCCTTTAACCTGATGGCCTTTTTGGGCGGCAACTGGATGCCGCAGAATGCACCGCTGGGCATTCTGGTCTTTACCTGGCAGCAGGTGGGCACGGCGCTGCTTTTGGCGCTCACGGTGCTGACGGCGGTGCTGGGCGTGGCCGGCCATAAAAAGAACCGCTTCTCGCCGCTGGTGCTGGCAGCGTTCTATTGCATTGGGGTGTTTACCGTCAGCCACCGGATGCACGAGCGGTATCTCATCCTGGGCATTGTGCTTTTGCTGGGCGCGGCGGCGCTGCTGGGCAGCCGCCGGCTTCTGGTGCTGGCGGGCGGCTTTGCGTTTACCGCGCTGCTCAACCTCGCCGCCGTGTACACCACCGTGGGCGGGGACGATCAGTTCCTGACCAGCGCGTCCAGCCAGCTTTTGATGCGGGGCGCCGGCCTGGCCGAGACCGTCTTGTTTATGCTGCTGGTGCGCTGCGTGTGGCACTGGTGTATGGGCGGCGAGGTTGAGGCGCTGACCCTGCGGCCGAAGCAGGGCTTTGTGGCTCCGCCTGCGCCTCAGCCCCGTTGGACCCGCCGCGAGATACTGGGCCTGGCCGGGCTGACGCTGGCCGTGGCTGTGCTGGGCTTTGCATACCTGGGCAGCCGGACGGCCCCGCAGACCTGTGTGGATGCAAACGGTGGCCGGTACGACGCAGTGCTCACTGTGCAGGGCGAGGCGGCAGAACTGTGGGTGTATCCGGGCATTTCCAGCGATAACGCCGGCCGCCTCACCGTATACAACGAGGCCGGGCAGGTCGTGCTGGAAAAGGCGCTGGACTACACCTCGCCCTTTAGCTGGACGAAGGTGGCCGTGCAGCCGGGCAGCGCCTTTGCCGTGTGCATTGAGGACGGGCAGATTTTTGAGCTGGCGTTCAAGGACGCGGCGGGCAACGTACTGCCCACCGAGGGCGGCGGCGCGCTGTGCGACGAGGCGCAATGGGTGCCGGAGCAGATCAGCCAGCTGAACAGCTTTTATTTTGACGAGATCTACCATGCCCGCACCGGCTATGAGCTGCTGCACGGCATGAAGGTATACGAGACGACCCACCCGCCACTGGGCAAGGATCTGATCGCGCTGGGCATCGCGCTGTTTGGCATGACAGCCTTCGGCTGGCGCTTTTCCGGCACGCTGTTCGGGGTGCTGCTGGTGCCGGCGCTGTATTTGCTGGTGCGGCGGCTTACCCGCAAGCCGTGGCTGGCGGGGTTTGCAGCAGCGCTGTTTGCGCTGGATTTCATGCGCTTTTCACAGAGCCGGATCGCCACCATCGATACTTATGCGGTGTTTTTCATCGTGCTGGGAGCCTATTTTATGCTGTGGTACGCGCAGAGTGCGCTGGAGCGGGGCGTGGCCCGCTCCATCCTGCCCATGGCGCTGGGCGGCGCTGCCTTCGGGCTGGGCTGCGCGGCCAAGTGGACGGGTATCTATGCGGGTGCAGGGCTGGCCGTGCTGTACTTTGGCGTGCTGGCAAAACGGTATGTCCAGCTGTGCGGCGAGCACAGCCCGGTGGAGCAGCCTGGCGGGCGGCGTCTGTTCCGCAAAGAGCTGATGCTGGCGCTGGCAGGCGGCGTGCTGTTTTATGTAGTGGTGCCGCTGGCCATCTATCTGGCGTCCTACCTGCCGTACTGGCTGCGGGACGCAAGCTTTGGCCTGCGGGACTGGTGGAACTGCCAGCTGTATATGTTCCGCTACCACTCCACGCTGGAGGCGACCCATCCGTTTTCGTCGGCGTGGTATACCTGGCTGTTTGACCTGCGCCCGGTATGGTACTATATGGGCCGGGACCTCCCGGCAGGGCAGTACGCCAGCATTGCGGGCTTCTTCAGCCCGGTGCTGGCCTGGGGCGGCGCGGCGGCCGTGCTGTGGCTAATGGGCCGGGCGCTGGGCGGCCGCGGCACACAGGCGGGCGGCTTTGTGACGGTGTGCATCCTCAGCAGCCTGCTGCCCTGGGTGCTGGTGACGCGCTGCACCTTTTTGTACCACTACTTCCCCTGCGCGCCGTTCCTGGCGGCGGCGCTGGCGTTGTGGCTGAACCATGAGGAACACCGCAGCGCCGCCCGTGCCCGCAGGCTGGCGGCCGGCATCCTGGCTGCGGCGGCGGTGCTGCTGGTGTGGTTCTATCCGGTGCTGGCCGGTGTGCCGGTGGGCGGCGCATGGGCGGCCAGCCTCAAATGGCTGCCCAGCTGGGGCTTCTACATCCTGTAAAATACTCCCAAGCCTGTTAAAGCGTGCGGAAAGCAATTGACCGCAAGGCAATTTTGCGGTAAGATGAAGAGGAACAGGGGAGCGAGAGGAACGTCCCCGGACGACAGACAAGGAGGAATACCATGCTCTACAAAAAGCTTGCCGCATTTTTGCTTGCCGCCGTGCTGGCCTTTACCACGATGGCCGCACCGGCCTTTGCCGCCGCGCCGCAGCTGGATGGACCCGCTGCCGGCGCCACAAGCCTGGAGGAGGAGAATGAGATCGTAAAGCTGCCGGTCTCGGTGGTGATCCAGGTGGATAAGGGGGCCGTGTACGGCGCGCCCTGCGGTCTGACCGTGACGACCAACCCTGCGAACGTCCAGTATGTGGGCGTGATCGTGGGCATGAATGGGCAGGCCAAGGGCTATGTGGACGTGATCCTGCCCGAAAAGGTGCGCATCCTGCTCAAGCTGATCCCGCTGCCGCGGGCCATGGCGAGCGTGGACCTGCCGGAAAACGCTGCCTTTAGCGTATACGAATACGTCAAGCAGCTGATCGACGGCCGCGAGGTGGAGGATCTGCTCAAGGTGGCCGAGGAGGTGGCCGTGCTGTTGGAGGCGCTGGAATACTATGTGCCCGACCTGAAGGGCGTGGGCAGTGGCATCAAAAATGTGGTAAACATGGCCAACACCTACATCCCGGACGGGCTGGAGACCCGCGTCTACCTGGACGAGGAGCCGAAGGATGCGGGCCGGTACATGACGGGCGCGCTGACGGTGGATTCCCGCTATGTGAACACCTCCATCATAAAGAGCTTTACCATCGGGCAGAAGACCGAGGGCGTCTGGGCCGGGTGGAGCACCGAGGCCCCGGCCTCCATGACTGCCGAGGAGGCGGCGCAGTTCGACTTTGGCGTCAAGGTGTACGACGGGGGCGCCGAGGTGACTGATGCGGTGCGCTGCACCTACACGGGCTGGAGCGGCTGGCGGTATTACCGGTCCAGCGAGCCGCCCACCGCGCCGGGCAGCTATACGCAGAGCGCGGCAGCTGACGGCAACTATAAGACCGCGGAGATCCGGCGGACGTTTAAGATCACAGGGTAAACAGGCGAAAACAAGGGCGGCTGCAAGAGCAAATCTTGCAGCCGCCCTTTGATACGTTTGGCTCTGTAAAAAAGTGACAAAAGTCAGAACCGGAACCAATATGCCCCGCGCCCGCAGCCGCCGCAGCAGCAGTTGCACAGCAAATTGAGCAGGATCATGCCCCAGCACCAACGCATCAGCCCGCCCGGTTGGGCGTAGGTGGTATGGGTGCGGTAGGTCTGGCCGGCATTCTGCATCCGGTTCAGATGTGTCCGGTACTCGGTGTTGTTGGGGTCCATCTGCACGGCGCGGCGGGCGTCCTGAAGGGCGTCAATGTTCTTGCCCAGACCCTGGTTGGCCAGAGAGGACAGGTAGTACCACCGCGCATTGCGGGCGGTCATGGCGTCTAACACCCGGCGCGCTTCTGCGTAGCGGCCGTTTACGATAAAGTTGCGCGCGGCCTGCATCTCGGGGCTGTCGGAGCCGGAGTAGCTTGCGCCGCCTGGCTGGCTGTAGCCGCCGAAATCGAATCCAAACCCAAACGGGTCGAAGCCGAAGCCGCCAAAGCCGTCGGCTCCGTTTTGCTGGCTGTAACCGCTCTGCTGGCCGCCCTGATACTGGCCGTAGGGGTTGCCGCTGCCGCCTGCCTGCGGGCCAGTCTCGCCCTTGGTGATGGCGTCGTATGCGGCCTGCACCTCCTTGAAATGCTCCTCGGCAGTGGGGTCGTTGGGATTCAGATCCGGATGCCAGCGCTTGCACTGGGCGCGGTATGCTTTTTTAATATCATCGTCGCTGGCACCGCGCTGGATGCCAAGTACCTCATAGGGGTCTCTCATGGATGTGCTCCCTCATATTTCTCTGTTGTAAGCGGCCGGTGTGCCACAAAAATTGCTTTCCCGATTTTCCCAGTTTACCGTATTGCAGCAGAAAAATCAAGCGTTATCCAGCTTTTCGGGGCGATTCCCCGCATTTTTGCAGTTGTAGCGCAGCCAGACCCCGGAATACAGCACGTTGCGCAGAAGATCCGCGTCCTCCACGCAGGGCAGCCGCTCAAAGCTCTTGGCGCAGGCTGCCAGCAGAAGCTCAAAGATCTCCCGCATTTCTTCCTCGTAGCCCGGCGTTTCACTCAGGGATTTTAAGGGATTGTATGCGCCGCGGCGTTTGTCGCGCTTTAAGTCGTCGTAGGCGTCCAGAAGGTAGATGTATTTGCCCAGATTGAAGCCAAGGCTGCGCAGCTCCGGCGACCACCGGTCCTGCTTATAGTCGAACAGCTCGGCCATCAGCGCTCCAAAGCAGCCCGAAACGGCGTCCAGGCTCTCGCTGCCGGAGGCCTCGTACTCGGCCAGCTGGGCCAGGCACCGCTGTATGGCCTCGCTCTGGCGGGGCCAGCGCTGCGCGGCGGCGGGGTATTTGGGCTCCAGCAGCTTTCGGTAGCCCAGGCCCACGAGGCTGTGGTCGTCCTGCCATTGATCGCAGGCGTTATAGTAGTGCAGCACCAGGCCGATGTCCGCGCAGTAGTCGGTGGGGCCGCTGTACCGCCAATGGATCGTGCGGACGGGATGGATGGGGCAATGGCCGCACTCCTGCACGCATTCGGTCTCGCCCTCGTACAGGCTGCACAGCAGCAGATCGAGAAAGGTAAGGTCGTAGCTCAGCGCAAGACGCCCGCCCAGGCCGTGGAGCGCGCCAATGCGCCGGCACAGCCCGCAGTAGGCGGTGCGGTAGCGCGCCTGCGCTTCGGGCGAGAGGGTTTTGGTATTGGGGATGATATAACCAAACATCGTCGTGCCTCAGCTCTTTTTGATAAATTGGGTGCCGCAGCGCGGGCAGGAGATCTGGATGCGGCCGCGACCGCGCGGCACGCGCAGCTTCTGGTGGCACTGGGGGCAGCGGTAGTAGTGGTACTGGCGGCGGTTGGCCCACATGCCCTTATAGGTGTTCAGCTTAGCGGCGGCGCGGTCTTTGAGGGTGTAGAACTTATAGTTTTCCTCGGTGCGCTTGGAGATGTTGCGGCTGAACGTGCGGTAGTAGCACAGGAACAGCAAGATTATGCCCAGCCAGGTGAACAGTGGGATGCGCGTGACCAGCGCGATCACCAGCAGGATCACACTGGCAAGGTTTAGAAACTGGTTCAGCGCGTCGGTGCCGTAACGGCCTGCCATGAAACGGCGGAATCTCTCTTTCATAACATACCTTACTTTCTTCTCCGGGATTTTTTATCAAGGATAGTATTGCAGCAAACTATGAGGAAATTTTGAACACGGTGAAAATCTATTATGAAGACGTGGTTTTTACAGGAGAGGTTTTGCCGCTTTCTTGAAAATAAGGAGCGCGCCGGCGCGCCGCGGGTTGCGCAAACCGGTTTTATGCTTCGGCCCTGGGCGGCCTCGCAAAAATCGGAGCGCTGCTCGGGCAAATTCTCCCTGTTTCCGCCGCTGGCGGCGGTCGAATTTGTTGCGCAAAGAATTTTTTATATGCCGGCGCGTCCCGCGCCGGCCGATAGCAAGCGTTTGGCCGAAGCCTTTTTTCAAAAAGGCTGGAAAAACCTCACCCGTCCCGCTTCCTCACCGTGATGGCCGCGCTGGTGTCCAGCGCGCCCTCCATGCGGCAATGCAGCACGGCGCGGCCGGGCTCGCCGGTGGTGGCAAGGTAGGTGCCCGCCATGCCGCCGCGCAGCGGGACGACGGTTGGCCCCAGGATCTGCACCGGCCCCTCCGCCGTGAGTTGGACCGCCTCGCCGCAGTAGGGCAGAAGATTGCCGTTTTGATCAATGGCGCGCAGGATGACCGCCGCGCAATCCCAGGTCGGCCCGTCGGTGAGAATGGGGTTGCGCACGATGCATTCCAGCCGGATGCGCTGCACCGGCTCGCGCACGATGCTGCGCACCACCCTCCCGCGCCAGATGGCGTCGAACCGGTAATGCGCCGCTTCGCTGCCCAGCACGCCGATGTACTTGTGATAAAGGCGCAGGCCGTCGTTCCAGCTCATGCGCAGGCCCAGTAGCAGCCGGGTGAGCCGCGCCCGCACCAGCGCCGGGGGATTGGGCCCGCTGCGCCGCATGGCGTTGAGGCACTCGGCAAGCTGCGCGGCCGTGGAACGGTCCAGCCCTTCATATTTTTCCAGTAACGTGCCCACAAAATCGCTGATCTCGATGGGCGGGTGCGCCAGCGCGCCGAACCGCCCCTTGGGGTTTGGCCGGAACTCCGCGATGAACTCGTTGTTCTTGTAGAGCTTGATACTATCCGCATTGGTAAAGGCCCAGCACGCACCCGGCAGCCCCGCAGGGTGATCGCCTGTCTCCATGGAGGAGACGGCCAGCACAATGTCGGACGGCACCCGCGGCGGCTTTTGGCTGGCGAATACCGCGGCGGCCAGCTTCGGGTTGCGGAACATATCCATCACGCCGTGGTAACACACGCGGTCGCCGCTGCCAAATTCCTGGTGGGTGTTGTAATCGAACATGCTCCAGCCAAAGCTGCCCGCCACACCGGCCTGCGCCACCGTGTCGTTGAGCACGGCGGCATAGTGCAGCGCATGGGTCAGGCGGTGCGCCTCGTTGTCAAAGGGCTTGGACGGGAACATGTGCCCGCCGTATTCGCTGATCAGGTATCCCTTGCGGATATCGGGCGTGACCGCCGACTTGGGCTCGCAGGCGGCGCCCTGGTTCAGGTAGGAAAAATCGTTGTAGGCGTAAACGTCCTCCAGCAGCCGGCTCTTTTTGTGGCAGCGTACCCCGCCGGTGGGGCGGGAGGGATCCAGCCGGTGAACGGCCTCATTGGTCTTTTTGTAAAACTCGTCGTCGTCCGGGCTGTCGCTGATGCGCACGCCCCATAAAAACACGCTGGGATGGTTGCGGTATTGGCATACCATTTCGCGGCAGTTTTGCAGCGCCTGTGCCTTCCATACCGCGCCGCCGATGTGACGCCAGCCGGGCATCTCGGTAAACACCAGCAGGCCCAGCTCGTCGCAGGCGTCCAGGAAGGCCTGGCTCGGGGAATAATGGCTGGTGCGCACCGCGTTGCAGCCCAGATCCTTTTTGAGCAGCTGGGCGTCCAGGCGCTGGAGGCTGTCCGGCATGGCATAGCCCTGGTAGGCAAAGCTCTGGTACCGGTTGAGCCCGCGCAGGCGCAGCGGCGCGCCATTGAGGTACAGCCCGCCCGCCACAAACTGAATGGTGCGGAAGCCGAACCGCACCACCTTTTCGTCCAGGACGCGGTCCGGCAGGCCGTTGGAGCCAGGCCGCACCAGCTGGAGGCAGAGGGTGTACAGCGTGGGATGCTCCGGGCTCCAGGGCCGCGCGCCGTTGAGCGCGCCGGACATGGGCAGGGCTACGCCGCCGGTATAGACCGCTCTGCGGCCGGAAGAGCTGCGGATCTCGGCGCGCAGCGTACAGCCCACGCTCTCGCCCTCCACCGCAAAGTAGATGCGGAACGCGCCGTCCGCATTGGCGTGGATGAATACGTTGCGCAGGTAGCTGCCGTCCTTTACGTCCAGCGCCACAGCGCGGTAGATGCCGCCGTAGGTCAGGTAATCGATCTGCCCGCCAAAGGGCGGGATATCCAGCGTTTCGCGGCTGTCGCAGCGCACGGCCACCACGTTCTGCTGGCCAAAGCGCAGCGCGCCGGAGAGGTTGACCGTAAAGGCCGTGTAGCCGCAGCTGTGGTGGCCCACCCGCATGCCGTTGCAGAACACGGTGGCGTCGTGAGCCACCGCGCCGAAGGTGAGCAGGATCGGGTGGCCCTCCCACTCGCGCGGGGCATAGAACTCCCGCCGGTAGCCGCTGACCAGCTGATAGTCGTTTTCGTTGCAGTAATTGAAGGGCAGCGTTTTTACGGTATGCGGGATGCGCACCGGCGTGAGCGCAGGGCCGGTGTATTCCGCGCTGCAAAGCGCCGGGATAAATTCCGGCGTGAACAGCCAGCCATCGTTCCAGTCATAGTGCTCCATACGCTGCCTCCCTGTCAAGGAAAAAGGATACACCCTTATGCTACCATAAAGTTATGAACGAAAAAAGCATGTGCGCGAATTTTTTGTGAGGAATTTCGACAAAATACCCCCGGCGGGCGCGCAGGCCTGCCAGGGGCGGAAGAAATATGGATTCAGCGGATAAAATTGGTCATTGGGCGGCGGGGATTATCGGGATGCTCAAATCCGGCGGCCTTGCCGGCCTCGATGCAGTGCAGCATCCAGGCCATGTTGCGGCCCAGCTGCCGCATCACCTCGCAGCCCTCCTCATCCTGCAGCACCTGCTCCGGATCGGAACCGTGCACCATGGCCCAGTAGGAGGCGTTCACCAGCGGCATGTGGAAGAACTGCGGGTACTTGACCAGCTGGTCGAGCGTGGCGGTGGTGCCGGCGCGGCGGGCCGAGCAGCAGATGGCCGCAGGCTTATAGGCCAGGTACTTGCCGCCCGCGTAGGACAGCCGGTCCATAAAGCTGGTCATGTTGCCGCTGGCGGAGGCGTAGTGGACGGGGCTGCCGAACACAAAGCCGTCGGCGGCCTTGGCCTTTTCGATGGCCTCGTTGACCACGCCGCCAAACACGCAGCCGCTGCCCTTGGCACAGCCGCCGCAGCCGATGCAGCCGCCCACGGGCTGACCGCCGGCGTGCAGGATCTCGGTGCCGATGCCGGCGGCGTTCAGCTCCCCGGCGATGAGGGAAAGCGCGGTGTAGGTGCAACCCTTGGCGTGGGGGCTGCCGTTGATCAGAAGGACGTTCATAGTGCATACTCTCCTTTTACAAAAGCACGTAGAGATGTTTGGGATTCCGGCCCGGCCCGGATGCGCGGCCGCAGGAATGCACGCCAGAGCGCCGGCCGGAGCAGGTTCAGAGGTTCCCAGGTTCAATATACTCTGGCAAAAAATATTGTACCACAACCGGCCGGAGCGCGCAATTCCCG
>CAZYAX010000026.1:0-4212 GCA_964646195.1 uncultured Faecalibacterium sp.
ACAAAGCTTGCGCGCCAAAAACGAAAGTGCTGTTTTGTAAAATTGATTTCCGTGGGCCAGGTCTTCGCCGTTGGAAAAGCGATATTGAGCCGCCCGGGCGCGGCCATGCAGGGCGTGCCGAACGCATAGCGGCCCTTTCCTGCCCTGTTTAGCGCAAGGATCAAATGAGCCAAACCGGTACATACCAGTTCTTTTCATTCACAGGCAGCAGATCGTTTGCCATGCAGATCACACTTCCTGTGCCGATCTCTACTTTCAGGGATTCCATGCCCCCAAACAGATTTTCGCGGGCCACAGGCTCTAAAACAGTAAAATTCTTAATTGCCGTTTTGCCGGGAGAGGCTGCTTTTTTGATCTCGATCGGGCAAAGCACGCCGTTTTGAAAAATCAATAGATCGATCTCCTTTTGGTCTTTATCCCTGTAATAAAAGATAGGCGGCTCTTTTCCAGCGTTCAGATAGCTCTTGTAGATCTCCGAAAACACATAGCTTTCAAAGAACGCCCCGGACATTGCCCCCTTTTCCAGCGCCTGCGGATTGCCCCATTTCAGGAGATACGCCGCCAGGCCGGTATCCAAAAAGTGGAGCAGAGGCATTTTGACCACCCGCTTCAGCGCATTGTTATAGTATGGCTGCACAAGCGCAATGATATGGGACGACACCAAAATAGAAAGCCACTTTTTTGCTGTTGGAGCGGAAATGCCCGCGGCATTTGCCAGTTCCTCATAAACGACCGGCTTTGCGGTATGCGCAGCAACGATCGTCATAAAGTTATAAAACTGCATTTCATCGGCGACCTGCGCAAGATCGCGGATATCCCTTTGCAGGTACGTATCCACATAGGAGCGGTAATACGTTTCCCAATCCACCGTTTCATCCGCGTAAAGCTCCGGCATAGATCCTTTGAAGATTCGGTCGTAGATCTCGTTTAAGCTCTTGTTTGTCCGCTCCGATAAACGGGCCAGCAAATACTCTGCATCTGTTTGGAACGGCTTGCTCGGTTCCTGATAGATTTCTGCATCCGACAGGCCCAACAAGTTCACAATGCCAACCCGCCCCGCAAGGCTCTCGCTTACATTTTGCATCAGGCGAAAGACCTGCGAACCCGTGAGCCAAAAGTCGCCTTTCCGTTTGGAGCGGTCTACGCTCATTTTGATATAGGGCAGCAGCTCTGTTGCATACTGGATCTCGTCGATCAGCACCGGCGGGGAATACCTTTGCAGGAACAAGGCAGGGTCACGCTTTGCCAAATACCGCACATCGGGGTCATCCAGCGTTACATATTTTCGCTCGATGCCTGCGCCCTGCTGCTCTTGTGCCAGCTTTTGCAGCAGCGTTGTTTTTCCTACCTGACGGGGGCCAGTCACCAACAGCACAGGGAACATTTTGGAAATGCGTGCGACCGTATCTTCCGCCGCCCGTTTGATATATTCCATGACGATCTCTCCCTTCGGTTACAGGGTGGAAAATTTCCGAAAAACATCCGGCTAAACGAAATTGCTATTTTAGTATAGCCGGATTTCGGCTGCTTGTCAATAAAAACCCGGCCAAACCAAAGTAACAGTTTGGAATGGCCGGGTTTCGCTGTAATATAGTTAAAATATATTACAAAATGACATAAATCGAGTAGTGCAAGGGGCGCATGGCCTCTCAGCCAGTGTTATGCCAGATCCTCGCCGTTGGAGGCGATGACCTTCTTGTACCAGTAGAAGCTGTCCTTGCGCTCACGGGAGAGATCGCCCGTGCCGTCGTCGAACTTGTTGACGTAGATAAAACCGTAGCGCTTGGCCATCTCGCCCGTGGAGGCGCTCACCAGGTCGATGCAGCCCCAGGGGGTGTAGCCCATCAGGTCTACGCCGTCCTTCACGGCCTCGGCCATCTGCTCGATGTGCGCGCGCAGGTAGTCGATGCGGTAGCTGTCATGGACGACGCCGTCCTCGCCCTTCACGTCGTAAGCGCCGAGGCCGTTCTCCACCACCATCAGGGGGATCTGATAGCGGCTATAGATCTCGTTGAGGGTGTAGCGCAGGCCCTTGGGGTCGATCTGCCAGCCCCAGTCGCTGGCCTTGAGGTAGGGGTTCTTCACGCCGCCCAGCAGGTTGCCGCCGATGGTGGCCGCGTCGGCGTGGGTGGTGACGCAGTTGGTCATGTAGTAGCTGAAGGTGTAGAAGTCCACGACGCCCTTCTTCAAAATCTCGGCGTCGCCAGGCTCGGTCTTAAGCACGATGTTGTTCTCCTCAAAGAAGCGCTTGGCGAAGTAGGGGTACGCGCCGCGCACCTGGACATCGGAGCAGAACCAGTTCATGTTGTTCATCCCGCGCTGGTTGGCAAGGATGTCGTCCGGGTCCGGCGTGAGCGGGTAGGACGCGCCGAACGCGATCATGCAGCCCATCTTGAACTGGGGGTAGTGCTCATGGGCGTAGAGGATGGCCTCGGCGCTGGCAACGAACATGTGGTGCAGGGCCTGGTAGCGCTCCTGCTTGTTGTCGGGCACCTCGGTGAGGGGGCCGTCGAAGCCCTTGACCGTGCCAGTGCCCAGCACCGCGCCCATGGGCATGGTGCCGCAGTTGATCTCATTGAAGGTGAGCCAGTACTTGACCTTATCCTTGTAGCGCTCGAAGATGGCCTTGCAGTAGTTCATATAGAACTCGATCAGCTCGCGGGCCTCCCAGCCATTGTACTTTTCCACCAGCGCGTAGGGCAGCTCGTAGTGGCTGATGGTGACCAGCGGCTCGATGCCGTGTTTTTTGCAGCAGTCGAAGACCTTGTCGTAGAATTCCAGGCCCTTTTCGTTGGGCTCGGCCTCCATGCCGGTGGGGAAGATGCGGGTCCAGTTGATGGAGGTGCGGAAGGTCTTGAAGCCCATCTCAGCGAACAGGGCGATGTCCTCCTCGTAGTGATGATAGAAGTCGATGGCCTCATGGCTGGGGTACAGGCGATCCGGGTGGATGTGGTCGGTCATCCATTTGGGCTGGGTGTGGCTGCCGTTGGTGCACATATCGGGCACGGAAGGGCCTTTGCCGTCCACGTCCCAGGCACCCTCGAACTGGTTGGCCGCGCACGCGCCGCCCCACAGGAAATCGTCACGAAAAACGCTCATGGAAATCGCTCCTTTTTAAAAATTTTTTGATAAGTCCATTATAACAAAAGCAGGGGCGCGGCGCAACGGTTGCGCCGCGCCCCAAGGATATAGGGTGAAAAGGTTCAGGCGTTGGTCTTGGATTTGGCGGGCTCGTCGCTGTAGGTGAAGTACACCAGAATGAAGGCAAGAACCACAGCAATCAGCGACCACACGATGGCCCAGATCATGCCGCTGATATCGTTGGCAGCTGTGTTGATGTAGGCGGTGTAGCCGAACACGCCCATGCCGGCCTGCTGGTAGGACAAAACGCCGCTCAGGTTCAGGCCGACGCCGGTGATAGCGCCCACGATGCAGGTGATGATAAAGGGCTTCTTCTTGGGCAGGGTGATGCCGTAGATCGCAGGCTCGGTGACGCCGGCAATGCCGGAGATCAGGGCCGGCGGGCAGAGGCTCCTGGTCTTTTTGTTCTTGGTCTTGAGCCAGATAGCGCAGATCGCGCCGCACTGCGCGAAGGTGCAGCCAAACATACCGACCAGCGCGGAGTCGTAGCCCTGCGTCATCATATTGTTGAGCATGATGGGGACCATGGCCCAGTGCAGGCCGAACATGACCAGCACCTGCCAGAACGCGCCGACCACAGCGCCCAGCACGATGCCGGACACGCTGCCCAGCCAGTTGAAGAACACGCCCAGCAGGTTGGCGGCGGTGGCGGTGACGGGTCCGATGATCCACAGCGTGAGGCAGAAAGTGACGCCGCAGGTGATCAGGGGAACAGCGAACAGCTTAATGGTATCGGGGATGAACTTCTGATACTTCTTCTCAAACCAGGCAGCAAACGCGACCGCAGCGATGATGGGCACAACGCTGGAGGTGTAGTCGCCGGACGGCGGCATCTTGACCGGCAGCATGAACAGGGTGTCATGTACCATCGTGGAGCTGCCCAGCAGGTAGGGGTATACGATTGCAGCGCCCAGGACCATGCCCTCCATTTCGGGCAGGCCGAACTTTTTGGCGGCCGTGTAGGCCAGCAGGATGGGCATGAAGTAGAAGAAGCAGTCTGCCAGAGAATACAGGACGTTGTAGGTGGAGCCTGCGCCGTCCAGCACGCCGATGGCAACAAACAGGGCCAGC
>CAZYAX010000026.1:4312-10324 GCA_964646195.1 uncultured Faecalibacterium sp.
GTTGTAGGTGGAGCCTGCGCCGTCCAGCACGCCGATGGCAACAAACAGGGCCAGCAGGCCTTTGATGATGCCGCAGGCGCTCAGCACACCCAGGCAGGGAGTGAACACGCCGGTGACAATGCCGATAAAAGCGTTCAGCGGGCTAACCTTTTCTTTGGGAGCGTCAGGGTCGGCATCCGCTGCGGAGCCATCCTCGTTCACTGCGCCGCCCGGGGTGATGTGGCCCACAGCGCACACGGCGTCGTACACCTGGGGCACATGGTTGCCGATGACCACCATGTACTGCCCGCCGGACTGGATGACCGTAACAATGCCGTCGGTGTCCTTGAGGACATCGGTCTGGGCCTTGCTCTCGTCCTTGAGCTTAAAGCGCAGGCGGGTGACACAGTGGGTCAGAGAGATGATGTTGGACTTGCCGCCCACATTCTGGATGATGATGCGGGCTAATCCATCGTACTTGCTTGCCATAGATTGCTCCTCCTTGAATTGTTGAGTCATTTCTTCCGTCAGGGTGATTTCCAGCCGGCCGCGGCTGAGCTCGGCCGCCGCTACGCCTTCGATCTGACGGAGGGGGTCGAGAGCCACCGCGCCCGCGTCCTTTACGGTGAGATAAAGGCTGCCATAGCGGAACGTCTTCCGGCTGATGTTGGCATCTCCGCCCAGGTGCGGCGCAAGCTGCGCCAAAAACTGTTCGAAGCTCATGGGTGCGGCGATCCCTCCTTTGAAAAAGTTTTATAATGTACTCGCCTGCGCGCGCCACAGGCAGAGGCCATCCACAGGGAAGAAGTTGTAGTTGTATCCATCGGCCCCAAAGGCCGGTTTGGGCGGCGTATTCGCCCGTGAATACAGTTTTTTTATAGTCCCCAAAGCAGGGCCCGCGGGCAGCGCCGGCTGGCGTCTGCCCGTTTAAAATGGCCCTGTCTGGATATCGCCCCTCCCTTGCAGGAGGGTAACGCTCGACTGAAAAATGCGCTAGCCCAGATCGTCCTTGCCTTGCACACGGTTGATGTGCAGCATCAGGTAGAGGATCTCCTCCTGGCTGCAGGTCCAGTTCCACGAGGTCTTAAAATATTCTGCTACCTTGCACGCGCAGCCGTACACGTCGGGATATTCCCGCGCGATGGTGCGCAGCATGGCGGAGCCGCCCTCGCCGGGCAGAGCCCCGGCCCGCAGCCGTTGGATCAGATAGCGCAGGTGGGTGGCGAAACGGGAGTAGGCGTAGCTGCCGGTGTCCAGCCGGACGTCCAGCTGCTTTTCCACGATCTGCCCCACCTCGGCGATGATCTGCATGCTTTCCATCAAGGCGTGCATGTCGCCGCTGCCGTCTTCCGCGTTGATGAGGTGCATGGCCACGTTCACAGCCTCGTTTTCGGGCAGCGCAATGCCGGCTACCTCCCGCAGAATATCCAGCGCGCAGCCGCCCAGCTCGGCCTCGCGCGGGTAGAGATGGCAGATATCATAGGCGATCGGGGTGGTGAGGTCGATGCCGTTTTTCAGGCGTTCCACCGCAAAGTTCAGATGATCCGCCAGCGTAAAGGGCAGGTTGGGGTTGAGCCGGCAGTGCAGCTCAATCTCGGCCTGCTCGGCGATCTCGGCGCTGGCCATCAGGATGGGCTGCGGCAGCCCTGCGATCATGCTCAGATACTTGGGGTCTACATCGTAGAAGGTGCGGTCGATCACGGAGAGGTCGGTGAGCTCATAGGGCACCTTGGGGAAACCGATGCCCTTGCCCAGCACCACGATCTCCTTGCCGCTGGAGTCCAGGGCCAGAACAGCGCTGTTGTTGATCTTTTTGATGATTTGCACGCCGCAGACCCCTTTCTGTTGATTGGCTCCTGGCTATGGCCATTGGGCAAAAAAATAACCCCGAAATGCTACGCATACAATACGCCCTTGTTATAGGGAATAGAGCTATGCAAGTAGCGCTTCCGAGGAGGAATATCGCCTTGATTTACAAATGATATTATAGCACAGGCCGCCAAACGATGTCCATTCGCAGACCATACAAAAATAGCGCGAATTTTTGTGCATTATGCTCCAAAATTTGGCATAAAACAGGCAGCCCCCAAAGGGACTGCCTGCAAAAGATCCGGGGAACCTGCGCTCAGCCCAAACCGGCCTGGCTCAGAACGTCCGCATAAGCGGCTTTGATGGCGTCGCTGGTGAGGGTGACGCCGCTGATGTTGTCCATGGAAAGCCGTTCTCCTTTGCCGTCATACGTTGGCGGCTTCCTTCTGCTTGCCGCAGGTGCGCGCGCGGATGACGCTCAGCACCACCAGCTCGATCACGATGGCCACGGCCAGCAGCACCAGCGAGGTAAACAGGTTGGCCTGCCCGCCCAGGAAGGCCTGTGCGGTGCAGGTAACAGCATAGCACACCGCCGAGATGCCCGCCACGGTGAGCGCGTAGGGCAGCTGGGTGGACACATGGTTTACATGGTCACTGTGCGCGCCGGCGGAGGCCATGATGGTGGTGTCCGAGATGGGCGAGCAATGGTCGCCGCACACCGCGCCGGACAGGCAGGCCGCGATGGAGATCACCAGCATTTCGCCGGAGGGGAAGGCGTGGCACACGATGGGCACCAGAATGGCAAAGGTGCCCCAGGACGTGCCCGTGGCAAAGGCCAGGAACACCGCCACCACAAAGATGATCACCGGCAGGAAGTACTGCAACGCGGAGGAGCTGCCCTCCACCAGGCTGGCCACAAAATACTTTGCGCCCAGCAGGCCGGTCATGCCGGAGAGAGTCCACGCCAGCGTGAGGATGAGGATGGGCGCGACCATAGCCTTAAAGCCCTCCGGGATGCAGGAAGCAAAATCCTGGAAGGACATCACCTCGCGCACCAGGTAGAACACAAAGGTGAACAGCAGCGCGATGCTGCTGCCGATCACCAGGCCCACCGAGGCGTCGCAGTCCGCAAAGGCGGTCACAAAGTCCACGCCGTCAAAGAAGCCGCCGGTGTAGACCATGCCGCCAATGCAGGCCGCGATCAGCACCAGGACAGGCACCAGCAGGTCGGCCACGCCGCCCTTGCCTGTGACCTCCTCGGCGGTGTCGTCGCCGTAAGGCCGGGACGCGGTGGTGTACAGGTCGCCGCGCAGGCGGGCGTTGTCCTCGTGCAGCTTCATGGGGCCGAAGTCGGTGCGGGTGAGGATGATAAAGGCCATCATCACCAGCGTCAGGACGGCGTAGTAGTTGTACGGGATGGTGCGCAGGAACATGGTAAAGCCGTTGATGCCGCTGTCCTCGGGCACCGAGGAAGTGACGGCCGCCGCCCAGCTGGACACCGGCGCAATGATGCACACCGGGGCCGCCGTGGCGTCGATCAGGTAGGCGAGCTTTGCGCGGGAGACGTTCTGCCGGTCAGTGACCGGGCGCATTACCGAGCCCACGGTGAGGCAGTTGAAATAGTCGTCCACAAAGATCAGCACGCCCAGCAGCATGGTGGCCATCTGCGCGCCCACGCGGGAGTGGATGTGGGTGGAGGCCCAGCGGCCAAAGGCGGCGCTGCCGCCCACCTTGTTCATCAAGGCCACCAGGATGCCCAGCATGACCAGGAAGATCAGGATGCCCACGTTCCAGCTGTCGGCCAGCTTATACACCATGCCGCCCTCCTCGTTAAAGAACAGGGTGTTGAGCATCAGCTCCAGGTTGCCGTTGGCATACAGCAGCGCGCCCGTGGCGATGCCAACCAGCAGCGAGGTGTATACCTCCTTGGTCAGCAGCGCCAGAACGATGGCGATCACCGGCGGCAGCAGCGAGAAAACCGTGCTGTACACTGCGCAGGTATAGGTTTCGGGGTCGTCGATGGTGCCAGGCGTGGCCGCCGTACACCAGATCAGCAGCGCTGCAACGAACAGGGCTGCTACCCAGGCGAGATTTTTTGTCTTCATAAAATGACTCCTCTTTTCTTTTTGACTTCCCGCCGGCGTATGGTGCCGCGCCGTGCGGGGTAAACTAACCCCAATCAGGACCCGCAAGCGGACCGGAAGGAGGATCGTTACGCCAGACTACAAAAAACTGTATTTCACGCTCTTTCGCGCCAGTGAGCAGGCGGTGCGCCTGCTTGAGGAGGCGCAGGCCCGCGCAGAGGAAGAATACCTGCGCGACGCTGCCCCGCCGCTGCGCCTGCCGGAGCAGGACAGCCCGGACGGGCCGGAGCGACGCCGCTAGGCTCTGCCGCCCGCGGCGGGCGTTTTGGGCATACAAAACGGACTGACCCCTCCTCTTTTGGCCCGCGCCGGGTGTTATTTTTGCAAAGGCGGCGGGCACTTTGAATAAATTATCGTAAGCATACCACATTTTATAGCGAGATGCACCTGTTTTTTTTAAAATTTTCTTGCCGGGGGGCAATTTCCTGCCCTTTTGGCGAAAAAAGCAGCGGCAAAAGGGCGTGCGCCTCTCTGCCGCTGTGTGTTGAGAGCTGATTTTGTGCGTCGTTTTGAGATGGCTGGCGGCCTTCTGCCAAAACGGGCATTAGAGGATACCAAGGGTGTTCTATTTATTGCGTGCCATTTTCAGGCAGGCAGTAGCGGGTAGCTTTCCCTCTTCCTGTCTGAACAATTTGTCCGCTTTGCGCCATTTGTTTTAGCAAGCGTCCGCAGGTCGTTTGGCTCGTGCCCAAAAGCGATTCAACCTCTTTTCTTGTGACAAAGCCCTGTCTCTTTGCCAGCGCAATTACTTTTTCTTCTTCCAGGCTGCTTTCATAACTCGTATTTTCCGGTTCTTTCCGTTCCGCCTTTGCGTTCAGGTTGGGGAGAATGATCTTAAACGCATTATCGGACGTTTCGATCTGCGGCATCATCCCGGTTCCTTTATAGGCATCCATGATTTTCAGGATTCCGGTACCATAGGCTTCAATCAGCTCCAGACGGTAAAATACATTTGCCAGTTTTGCGTTCCGGCACACGGAAATTCCCATCGTCACATCCTTTAAGGTCACGCCGCTTACCAGGCCACCTATGGAGGTAAACTCGATCCTGTCTGTATAAATACTGATAAAGGTACTGGCCCGGAAGGAATATTCGCGGTGTACCAGAAGGTTCAAAAGCGCCTCTCTGACAGCCACCTCCGGGTAGTCTCGTCTATCGATCCGGCGCAGCTTTTCAAACGTTGAATGAGTCTGATTGCGAAAATCAATAAAGTCGTAAACATCATCCAGCTGCTTAAACAGAGAGCCGGTAAATTCTTTCCGATCCTTAAATTGGTTCTGGTTCGTACCTTCAAAAACAGCCGCCTTGACCGTATGCACGCACTGGTCGGAAAGCAGCAGCCCCAGATTCGTATAAATACCATCCTGTGTCATGATCCCAAGTGTTTTCATCTGGGCCTGCCCAAACTTTATATTCCGGTCTGCAAATTCTTTTCTGGCTTTTTCAAAGGTTAAATCCTGCTCCAGAGACCGCATTTCCTCAAAACGGTCGCCGTCCGTTTCCTTGATCATGCGGCGGATCACCGAATTGGAGGCTGGTACGGAAGAATACCTCTGGCGGACGTAGACCCCTTCGGGACGCAGCCCTTTTTTGGCAATATAATAAGGCCGCTCGGTTCCCTGCTGAATAGCAACTGCAACAACTTTCTTTCCGTCCACCGTCAAGGTCTCATAATGGAGGAACATAGTCAAGTCTGGTTTGATTGCATCCCGCACCATATTGCTGACCTGCAAAGATGCATCGTCCGGGTCGTCGAGCCCTGACACGGTTCCATCATCCTGGACACCAATATACAGCTTTCCGCCCTCACAGTTCGCAAAAGCAACGATCTCTTTCTTGATGTCCTCCACCACGATTGCCTTCAGTTCAACCGTTTCACTTTCCTGAAAAGTCATCTGATCGCCTCCCTTGATTCATTCTACCTGTATTCTATCCATTCTAACCATTCTTGTCAACGGATTGGTTAGAATGATTAGAACAATTTTGTGAAGATACGAACGATCTACGAATAAAGGCGGCGGATATCCCCTTTTGGAGATATCCGCTACACTTTTAAGGAAGCTCTGAATAAATCTGGTAT
>CAZYAX010000027.1:0-6104 GCA_964646195.1 uncultured Faecalibacterium sp.
TCTCCGGATTGCCGTAGATCACGCCCACCTTCTCGCGCAGCTGGTTGATAAAAATGCAGACCGTGTTGGTCTTGCCGATCACGGAGGTGAGCTTGCGCATGGCCTGGCTCATCAGGCGGGCCTGCAGGCCCACATGGCTGTCGCCCATCTCTCCCTCGATCTCGGCGCGGGGCACCATGGCGGCCACCGAGTCGATGACGATGGCATCGATCGCGCCCGAGCGCACCAGCGCCTCACAGATCTCCATGGCCTGCTCGCCGGTATCCGGCTGGCTGACCAGCAGGGTGTTGATGTCTACGCCCAGCGCCTCAGCGTACACCGGATCCAGCGCGTGCTCCACGTCGATAAACGCGACCTCGCCGCCCTTCTTCTGGGCCTCCGCCAGCACATGCAGCGCCAGTGTGGTCTTGCCGCTGGATTCGGGGCCGTACACCTCGATGATGCGGCCCCGCGGCAAACCTCCCACGCCCAAGGCCAGATCCAGGCCGAGGCTGCCGGTGGAAATGGCGTCCACCTGCATCGCGGTGTTATCGCCCAGCTTCATGATCGCGCCCTTGCCAAACTGCTTTTCGATCTGCGCCAGTGCGGTGGCCAGGGCATCCTTTTTTGCGCCCGGCTCGGTCTTCTGGGTAGCAGGGACGACCGGATTGTTCGTATTTTTTGCCATGTTTTCTGTTCGCTCCTTCTATTTGTTTTTGCGGCCTTTTCTGCCTGATTTTGGCCGCAAACGGTTGATCCGAATATAGTATACCACACTTTCCGCTAAAAACAACGGGAAGTTGTTTCTTATTTGCAAATTTTTCAGATTTTCCGCCGCGCCAGCACGCACCGGTCGTTGCTGCCGTAGTCCTGCCGGGTCTCGATCTCCGTCCAGCCGTTTTGCCGCAGCAGCTGCTCCACGGCCTGCCGCTGCTGCCAGCCAATCTCCAGCGCCAGCGCCCCGCCGGGCCGCAGCGCAAGGCGGTAATGGGCCGCAATGGCACGGTAAAACCGCAGCCCGTCCTCTCCGGCCGCCAATGCCATGGCGGGCTCCTGCGCCACCTCCGGCTGGAGGCAGGCCATTTCCTGCGTGGTCAGGTACGGCGGGTTGGACACGATCAGATCCAGCCGCCCCTCCGGCAGGCCGCGCCAGAATGCAAAGAGATCCCCCTGCACGGCGGCAACCGTGTGCCCGGGCAGCGCACAGCGGGCGTTGCGTTCCAGGTAAGCAAAGGCCTCCGGGCTTTTTTCCAGGCAGGTCACTTCTGCGTCCGGGTAAAAACGCTTGACACCCAGCCCCAGGCAGCCTGTGCCAGCGCAGAGATCCAGCACGCGCGGGGCCTTGACCCCTGCCAGCTGTTCCGCCGCGGCCTGCGCCACGATCTCGGTATCGGCGCGGGGGCAGAGCACGCCGGGCCCCACGGCCAGTTCAAAGTCCAAAAAGGGCCAACGCCCGCAGAGATATTGCAGCGGCTCCCGGCGCTCCCGCCGGGCGCACAGCCCCTCCAGCCGGGCGGCCTGAGCGCTGCCCAGCGGCTGCTGCGCCAGATGCGGATCCTGCCCAGTTGCCAGACGGAACAGCTCCCGCGCGTCAAACGCCGCATCCGGGCAGCCGGCGGCCTCCAGCCGGGCGCGCACCGCAGCCAGTGCAGCGCGGGGAAGCAGCCCCGCCGTCACCACCGGCCATCCTCCCGGCGCTCGGGCAAAACGGGCAAAACGGCGGCGATGGCCACCTCGATCATGCTGTCGTCCGGCTCAAACACGGTGAGGCGCTGCACCCAGAGGCCCGGCTGGCGGATGATCCTGGTGGCCAGATTATCCGACCGGCCGCACCATTTGAGCAGCTCATAGCTGATGCCCATGACCACCGGCAGCAGCAGCAGCTTGAACACCACGCGCAGGCCGGTGCTGCTCCAGGGCAGCACTGCGTACAAAAACACGCTCACCAGCACCACGAGGATCAAAAAGCTGGTGCCGCAGCGGGGATGGAACCGGGTATATTTGCGCACATTTTCCACCGTGAGCTCCTCGCCGGCCTCATAGCAGGCGATGGTCTTATGTTCGGCCCCGTGGTACTCGAACACGCGGTGGATCTCCTTCATGTGAGAGATGAGCACCATATACGAGAGAAAAATCGCCACCTTGAGCACGGCCTCCAGCACAACGCGCGGCCACCGGCCCAGCGTGACAAGCCGGCCCAGTCCGCCGACCAGAAACGTGGGCAGCACGGTGAACAGCAGGATCGCAGCCATACCGCCCAGCACGGCGGCCACAGCCAGCAGCGCGTTTTCGGCCTTTTCGCCCAGGTGCTCGCCGATCCATTGTTCCAGCCTGCTTTCCTCCTCTTCCTCGTACTCCTCGCCCATGCTCACCTTGGCGGAGTACATCATGTATTTATATCCCAGCACGAGGCTCTCGATCATGGAGAACGCGCCCCTTATCAGCGGGATGCGCGCCCACACGCCGTGGTTGGGCACCGGCTCGGTCTGGGTTTCGATGGTTCCCTCCGGTGTGCGCACCGCACAGCAGATCAGCCGCGGGCCGCGCATCATGATGCCCTCCATCAGGGCTTGTCCGCCCACGCTTGTTTTAAAGCATTCCTTTGGTTTTGTCATTTTTTCTCCTATCTCCTGTACAGCGGCAGCCCCAGCGTGACCACGGTGCCGCGGCCCAGGGTGCTGGCGATGTCCAGCGTGCCGTCCAGCGCGCTCATAATGGAATCCACAAGCGCAAGGCCGATGCCGCTGCCGCGGACGGAGTTCTTGCTCTTGAAGAACTTCACCTTCACATTTTCCAGATCCTCCGGCGGGATGCCGCGGCCCTGGTCGATCACCTCTACAAACGCCTTGCACTCCCCGGCCCACAGCTTGACCGTAATGCGCCCGCCGTGTGCGGAATACTTGATTGCGTTGTCCAGAATGTTCAGGAACACCTGCCGCAGCCGGTTCGGATCTGCATAAACCGGGATCATTTCCTCCGGCTCGTCGTACTCCAGCACCAGCCCCTCCTGCCGTATCCGCGCCTCGCAGAACAGCACCGCATCGGTCAGCTCCGCCACCAGATCCAGCGGATGGCACTCCATGCGGATGCCGCCGTTTTGCAGGCGGCTGAAATCCAGCAGCTCCTCCACCATGCTGTACAGGCGGTCGGTCTCGTTGCTGATGATGGAAAGCCCCTTGCGGTAGTTCTCATCGGTGGGGTCGTCCAGCGTGCGCAGCGTCTCCACCCAGCCGCGGATGGAGGTAAGCGGCGTGCGCAGCTCGTGGGAGACCGAGCTGATGAACTCATTTTTCATCTGCTCCCCCTCGGCCAGCCCCTCTGCCATGCGGTTGATGGTGCCGCGCAGGCGGTCCACCTCGTCCCGCGGGTGCCCGGACTCCGGCAGCCGGGTGTCCAGCTCGCCCCGCGCGATGCCGGCCGCAATGCGCTCGATCTGCCCCAAGGGCGTGACGATGCTGCGCACAAAATACAGGCCGGATGCGATCGTAAAGGCCAGCGTGACCGCCGCAATCAGCGCGCTGAGCACCAGCGCCCGCTTCAGCTGCTCCATGATCAGCGCAATGCTGGTCACCAGCCGCATGGCGGCCACGTCCTCCGCGGCGTATGGCACCAGATAGCACATCGAGAGCACGGGTTCGCCGGCCTCGGTCTCGTACAGGGCCACCCCAACGCCACCCGCGTCCAGCTGGGCCTGCTCAAAGTCGGTATCCGTCACGATCCCCGATGCCGCCGTGCCGCTGGAGGAGGCGATCACCTCGCCGTAGCTGTCCAGCAGCATAAACTCATACTTGTCCTTATCGGAAAATTGCTCCACCATGCGCCGCAGCGCCACGCTGCGGCTGGCCGCCGTCTTTTGCGCATTTTCGCCGGTGTACATTTTCAGCTGCCCGGTAATGGAGGAGAAACGGCTCATCATCACCTGCTGCACGCTATTGTAGTAGCTGCGGGTGTAGCTGTACAGAAACATGATCTCCGCCGTCAGCACCAGCAGGATCGTGATCAACAGGTTCCCGCGCAGCCAGCGCCTTGTAATCCCGCTTCTCATGCGGCACCTCCTTGCCCTTTGCTATGGCTCCCAGCGGTATCCATAGCCCCACACGGTCATAATGTGCTTGGGATGGGACGGCTCGTCCTCCACCTTCATGCGCAGGCGGCGGATGTTCACGTCCACGATCTTTACGTCTCCGAAATAGCCCTCGCCCCACACGCCTTTCAGGATCTTTTCCCGCACCAGCGCTGTGTTGGGGTTGTGGAAAAACAGCTCCATGATCTGGAACTCCACCTGGGTCAACTCAATAGGACGGCCCTGCTTGAGCAGCACACGGCGGTTTTCGTCCAGCACAAAATCCCCGCTCACCAGGCTGGCCGGAGCGCTCTCCTGGCCTTGGCTGGTGTCGGCAGATCTCCCGCTCCGCTCCACGCGGCGGCACAGCGCTTCCACCCGCGCCAAAAGCTCGCTTACGCTGAACGGCTTGGTCATGTAATCGTCCGCGCCGATGGACAGCCCGCGGATCTTATCCTGCTCCTGCCCTTTGGCGCTCAGGATGATGATGCCCTGCTTCTGGTCGGTGCGCCGGATGGTCTCGCACAGCGAAAACCCGTTCATCCCCGGCAGCATCACGTCCAGAATGGCGGCGTCGCAGTCCGGCTCCTGCTTCAGCAGAGCAAGCGCCTCCTCGGCGCTCTCCGCTTCCAACGCTTCCATCCCATTGCGGCGCAGGTTCAGCGCGATCATCTCCCGGATGCTGGTCTCATCCTCCACAACAAGCACTTTTTTCATGAGGCTCCCCTCCCTTACATCACATCACAGAATATACAGCGCGCGGGACAACCGGTAACTGCCCTGGCGGATGTCGGCATCCGGCTCCAGCCGCACCTGCACCTGGCGGGAAGCCAACAGGCCCAGCCGGGTCCAGCCGTCGGAGTTTTCCGTGAGCCCCGCGACCCGCAGGCTCATATACAGCAGCTCCCCGGTCAGGTCGCGCAGCTCCATAACGCCTTCCTCCTCCCCGTCGGTCAGCAGCAGGTTTCCCTCCCATGCGGCGGGCAGCTCCAGATAAAAACCGTATTCCTCATCCAGAAGGCCAAAGCTCTTTTTCGGCCTGCGGCTGGTATAGTCCATCCACACGATAAAGTCCACGCGGCGGCTCTGGCTCAGGCTGATCTGCCCCGCCTGCACAGGCTGGGTGGGGATCTCCACGATACCGTCCCCGTTCAGATCCCGGCTGGTCAGCGTCGGCACATTGCGCAACGACGCTTCATACAGCGTATCCGCATCGATCAGGTGGGCCTGCTCCATCTGCTGCGTCTCCTCGTTGAAGTACAGCAGCACCGATGCAAGGTTGGTGCCCGATGCGCCGGTCCAGCCGTCCAGCACCAGATAGTGGCCGCCGTCCGCGCCTGTGCCCACGGCCAAAGAGGCGCAGCCCGTGAACCGGTCCGGCGAAAGGCCCGTCACGGCCACCTGCTGGAAGCTGCCGTCCCGGTCGGCGGTGAGCAACTCGATCTGCACCGCGCCTTCCTCGTCCGTGCTCAGCAGCACCAGATCCTCATGGCCCGTGCCCGTGATGTCCTCGATCAGATACTGGCCATAGGGCTCCTCCAAAATTGTTTCCACCGCACCGTCCTTGTAGGCGTACACGGCCAGGTACTCGTCCCCCTGCGACGAGGAATACCCCACCACGATCTGGTCTGCGTCAATATCCTGTAGCTTGGCAAAGCGCACGCTTTCCACCGTATCGGACAAGCCCTCCACCGAGCCGCACACCTGCCATTTGCCGGCGTCGTCCCGCTGGAGGATGGCCAAGCACACGTTGGGCAGCTGTGCAACGGTGTAGAGCACCGCCGCGTCCTGCACGCCGTCGCCATCCCAGTCGCTCATCAAAAAGGGCGACAGCAGCTCCCCGTTGAGCGGATAGCGCAGCTGGGCGCTCTCCCCCAGCCATTCGTTCAGCGCCGCCTGCAGCTCGCCGTAGTCGCCGGAAAGCTGGGGCGCGCGCAGCAACTCCTCCACCTGCACGCTGCCGTACCGGATGGAGCTGCATCCCGAGAACAGCACCGCCGCGCACAGCACGGCGCAAAGCATCCGCAGTCTTTTTTTCATGCCGTTCCCCTCCTTTGCTTTT
>CAZYAX010000027.1:6204-10304 GCA_964646195.1 uncultured Faecalibacterium sp.
TAGTATATCACGCAAGAATGGCAATTCCAAGTGTCATTCCGCACACACCGATGGCAAACCCCGCCGCCGTCACCGCCTTTTTCTCGATGGCAAATCCGCCAAACAGCAGCTCGGCCACGCTTACCCAGCACATAATGCCCGCCGCCACCAGGGTCATACCGTTGAGCAGATCCACACTCAGTACCGGCGCAAGCACGCAGTACGCCAGCAGTGCCCCGGCCGGCTCCGCGATCCCGGATAAAAACGCCACGCCCGCGCTCACGCTCCGCCGCCCCGTGGCATACCAGAGTGGCGCGGCCACGCTGATGCCCTCGGGCAGATTGTGCAGCGCAATGGCCAGCGACAGCCGCAGCCCGGCCCGCGGGTCGCAGATGCCGCTGAACAGGGTCAGGATGCCCTCCGGCAGGTTGTGCAGCAGCATGGCGATGCCCACCGCCAACCCGCAGTGCAGCGCTCTGCTCCGGGAAAGCCGCTGCTCCTCCCCCTGCTCCGGCTGCCCCGCCAGATCCAGCACCAGGCTCCCCTCGTCGGGCAGGAAAGTGCTCATCAGTCCGGCCAGGAACATACCCGCCAGCAGCAGGGCTGCCGCCGCGCAGCCCGCCCAAAAGGGCGCGTATTCCTGCTCATAAAAGTGCATTGCGTTCGGCAAAAGGTCGCTGAGGCTCACCGCCAGCATAACCCCGGCCGCAAACCCCAGCGAAAAGCCCAGCATCCGTTCCCCCGGCCGGAACCACAGCACCAGCAGCCCGCCCAGCCCTGTGGACAGCCCGGCCAGCGTTGTGAGCAGCAGCGCCGCCCATAAGGAATTTTGTTCCATGTTGCGTACCTCCGTTTCTGGGGCCCCTTGGCCCTGTGCCATGGAGCGGCCCTATAAAGTTTTATGCGCAGGAGCCGGCCTTTTTGAACACAACTTGAACGTCATCCAAATAAAAGCGCCTTGCTCGAATGGACCCATGAATCGATCGTGGCCAAAGCCTTGCCAATGGTCCGGCGGCTGCGGCATATGGCCGGCCATTCAAAACATAGCTTCCCCGCCAAACCCGCCCGTCTGCCACGGGCAACGCAAAAAGGCCCTCCCCCGCAAATGGGGAAGGGCCTTTGTACGCTTGCTTTGATCCGTAGAGCTTAAACCAGCTCCAGCACAGCCATCTCGGCCGCATCGCCGCGGCGTGTGCCGATGCGGATGATGCGGGTGTAGCCGCCGTTGCGATCGGCATACTTGGGGCTGATCTCATCGAACAGCTTCTTTGCAACATCCTCCTTGGTAATGTAGCTGTAAACCTGACGCTTGGTGTGCAGGTCCCCGCTCTTACCCAGGGTAATCATCTTCTCGGCCATCGAACGAACGTCTTTGGCACGAGTTACGGTAGTCTCAATTTTGCCATTCTCTAACAGGTAGGTAACCATGGCGCGCAGCATTGCGTTGCGGCTGTCGCTGGTTCTACCGAGCTTTCTGGTACCGGGCATCCCGTTTCACTCCTTAAATTTATTAGTTAATCCTCGTCTGTGTTCAGCTTGAAGCCCAGAGAATCCAGCTTCGCCATGACCTCTTCCAGGCTCTTGCGACCAAGGTTGCGAACCTTCATCATTTCGTCCTCGCTCTTGCTGACCAGGTCCTCCACCGTGTTGATCCCCGCGCGCTTCAGGCAGTTGAAGGAGCGCACGCTCAGATCCAGCTCCTCGATGGTCATCTCCAGAGCCTTCTCCTTGTCGTCGTTCGGCTTCTCCACCATGATCTCAGCGCCGGCCGCTTCCTCGGACAGGTTGACAAACAAGTTCAGGTGCTCGGTCAGCACACGGGCAGCCAGGCTCACGGCCTCCTGCGCGTTGATGGTGCCGTCAGTCCAAACCTCGATCGTCAGCTTGTCGTAGTCGGTGATCTGCCCAACGCGGGTGTTGTCCACGTTGTAGTTCACCTTCAGCACGGGGGTGTAAATGCTATCCACGGGAAGGGTGTTGATATCGTTCTTCTCGATGATAGCCAGTTTATTGCGCTCCGCCGGCACATAGCCACGGCCCTTGTCAAAGGTAAGCTCCATCACAAGCTTGCCGCCCTCGCCCAAGGTCGCGATGTGCCAGTCGGGGTTCAGGATCTCGATCTCGTCGCCCTGCTTGATGTTGTCGGCGGTGACTTCGCACGGGCCGACCGCCTCAACACGCACTGTCTTGGGTCCATCTGAGTACAGCTTTGCAGTAATACCCTTCAGGTTCAGGACAATCTCGGTGACGTCTTCCTTGACGCCCTCAATGGTGGAGAACTCGTGAACAACGCCGTCGATCTTGACGCTGGTCACGGCGACACCGGGCAGAGAGGAAAGAAGCACACGACGCAGGCTGTTGCCCAGCGTGATGCCAAAGCCGCGTTCAAGCGGCTCTGCCACAAATTTCCCGTAGCGGCCGTCCGGCGACAGGCTTGCCGTTTCAATTTTGGGACGTTCAATCTCCATCATGTTCAATGCCCTCCTTGTAAAACCGGCGTTTCCGCCGGCCCATTATGAAATTCTTTCAAAAAAGAACGGAAGGAGGCGGGCCCCCAGAGGGGCCGTTCCCCTCAAAATGGGATTACTTGGAGTACAACTCGACGATGAGGTTCTCTGCAACTTCGTAGTCGATGTCGCTGCGCTCGGGCAGCTTGACCACAACGCCTTTCAAGGTGCCGGCCTCGCGGTTCAGCCAGGAGGGCAGAGCCACGACCGGGGCCTCGGGCCCAGTCAGCTTGGAGAACTTGACAGAAGAACGGCTGCTCTCCCGCACTTCGATTACATCGCCAGCCTTGACCTGGTAAGAGGGAATGTTGACCTTCTTGCCATTTACGCTGAAGTGCGCGTGGGACACCAGCTGGCGGGCATCGCGGCGGGTGGACGCAAAGCCAAGACGGAACACGACGTTGTCCAGGCGGCACTCCATCATCTGGAGCAGGTTGTCGCCGGTCTTGCCGGGGCGGCGGGCCGCCTCTTCAAAGGCGTTGCGGAACTGCTTTTCCAGCACGCCGTAGATAAACTTGACCTTCTGCTTCTCCTTGAGCTGCATTGCGTACTCAGACTGCTTCTTACGCACGTTGTTGCCGGAGTTGCGGGTGGTATTCTTCTTCGCGTAGCCCATGACTGCCGGAGAAATGCCCAGAGCCTTGCAACGCTTTGCGATAGGCTGCATATTTTTTGCCATAATTCAAATTCCTCCTTCAATCAAACACGGCGGCGCTTCGGGGGACGGCAGCCGTTGTGGGGAATGGGGGTCACATCCTTGATCAGGGTGACCTCCAGGCCGGTGGCCTGGAGCGCACGGATCGCGGACTCACGGCCAGCGCCGGGGCCCTTGACGTAGACCTCAACGGTCTTCATGCCATGCTCGACGGCAACCTTGGCAGCGGTCTCAGCCGCAGATTGCGCCGCGAACGGGGTGCTCTTGCGGCTGCCGCGGAAATTCAGGCTGCCGGACGAGCACCAGGAGATGGCGTTGCCCTGGAGGTCGGTGATGGTAACGACCGTGTTGTTGAACGTGGACTGGATGTGAGCCTGACCGGCTGCGATATTCTTGCGCTCCTTGCGCTTCATGCGAACGGCAGCGCCCTTTTTGGCATTAACATTAGCCATTTTCTCAAATCCTCCTTACTTCTTCTTGTTGGCAACAGTGCGCTTCGGGCCCTTGCAGGTACGTGCATTGGTCTTGGTGCGCTGGCCGCGGCAGGGAAGATTCTTGCGATGGCGGGTGCCACGATAGGACTGGATCTCGACCAGGCGCTTGATGTCCAGCGCAACGTTGCGGCGCAGATCGCCCTCAACGATGATGTTGGCCTGATCGATGTAGTCACGGATCTTGGACTCTTCCTCAGTCGTCAGATCCTTAACGCGGGTATCGGGGTTGATGCCAGTGGCTGCCAGGATCTTGTTGGCAGTGGTCTGACCGATACCGTAAACATAGGTGAGACCTACCTGGATCCGCTTTTCGCGGGGCAGGTCAACGCCGGCAATACGTGCCATAATAGTTTTCCTCCAAATCATCCCATGTCCGTGTCGGGGCCTGCGCCGGGACTCTACGCACTCGGCCCCCAGGCGCCCGAATCAGCCCTGGCGCTGCTTATGCTTGGGGTTCTCGCAGAT
>CAZYAX010000028.1:0-10227 GCA_964646195.1 uncultured Faecalibacterium sp.
ATGCCCAGCCGCTTGCACGCAGCATAGTTGCGCTCAAACGTCGGGTCAATGTAAAGCCCGTCTGTGCGGGTGGACAGGCTGCGGTTGGTGCTCACGGTCTTGAGCATCACGCCGTCGATCTGGCCGGATGCCTGCACCGCGTCCCAATCGATGTCGCCCTGGTAGCGTGAGACGTCCATGATCTGTTTGGTCCCGATCTTCCTCACCTCTTTTCAAATGGTTCAGTAACTGAACGCCCGGTCGCTGCCGCTGCCGATGCGGATGGTCTGCACCGTGTGCGCCGCCGTGTCCACGATCACCACGTCAAAGGCGTGCTCCTCCACGCTGCCCATCGCCCGCACCGGGCTGGACGCACTGTAGGAGTCGCACAGGATCGCGTCCACCGTGTAGCTCTGCTTGGTGATGATCTCATCCGCGTGGATGTGCCCGCAGAAAAAGCCCGCGAAGGCCGCGCCGCTGGCCGTGAAGTCATAGCGGCAGTCCACGCCGTCCATGGCCCAGCCGCCGTCGGTATGGTTCTTGAACCCGTCAAAAATATTGCGGGTCAAATCCCAGGTGGTGGCCAGCGCCGTGTTGATGTAGGAATTGGACGCATACGGGATGTGGCTGAAGCCCAGCACGGTCCAGCCGTCCGGCACGTCCAGCGCGGTGTGGATCAGCCAGTGCAGTTGCGCAGGGGAGACGTCGTAGGGCCGGGCACGCACCGTGCCCGTCGCCTCGTCCAGCGCCTCGTAGGTATCACCGTCGCTGCAATCCGTGACAACATATCGTACTTTTCGTGCAGTGTCGTCCCAATAGTAATATTTCCCTGTTGGGCCAAAGGTCACACCGGCCCGCGTGCAGGGCGTTTTGTACAGATAGTGGTACTGCTCCTGTGCGCGGATGGCGTCGGCCAGCACACGGTTGGCGTCGCTGTGCCCTGCGTTGCAGTTGTCGTCATGGTTGCCCGCCACGGGCAGATAAACGGCGTTGGCCTCATACAGCCGGCGGCCGGCCTCCATCAGCAGGTCCAGCGCGCCGGCTTTGTCCCCCACCTGCTCGCTGATCAGATCTCCAGTGTTCACGCACACATCGATGCCGCAGGCCGCGTTGATGCGCTTCATCAGCTGTGCGGCCCAGCCTGCGTTGCCGGGATAATGCTGATCCGAAATATGGAAGAACACCGCCTTATCCGCGCCACCGTTGTCCGCCAGCGCCGCGCGGATCTGGGCGATCTTGCTCTGGAGATAGCTGTCGTAGTAGGCGGGCAGGCCCTCGTCCTTTTCCAGCCGTGCCAGCCGCGTTTCGGCGGCGGCTACACGCTCGGGCATACTGGCATAGCCCGCCAACACCCGCTGCTCCGCCTCCACGTCCACCACGCGGATGCACTCGTTCATCTGTGCCAGCTCCTCGTCCGTGATGGTAGTGTTGTCCGCTTTGCGAAAAATCATCTTATACAGCCGGTCCGCGTAGGGCGAGATCCAGTTGTCCGCCGTCCAGGTGGTGCTGTAGTCCTTCTGCGTGCCGTCCGCGCCGTAGCTGTACCAGATGCGCTGGATGCCAAGGCCGTACCGGTCATCGATCTCCAGCCGCAGCCTGCAGGGCACCGCGCACAGAAAGCCCGCCGCGCGCGCCCGGATATGGGAGGCGCTCTCGGTGTCCTCTCCGGTGGAGCTGTTCACGCTGCCGATCACCAGCCGCTGCGGCAGCAGGTAGTCCACAGAGAGCAGCCCGCGCAGCTCCTGCGAAAGGCTGCCCAGCGGGATATCCTCCAGCTTCTGCGCCAGGGCGGAAGCCGCCGCCTCGATGCGCCCGCCCGTCTCGGCCGCATCCGCCGCCGCACCCTTGATGCTCAACGTCGCGTCGATCACCGCCCCCTCGCCCGCCGGGCCGGACGCCCCGCCCCGCACGAACGCTGCTCCCAGGATCACATCCCGCGGGTCAAGCATTGCGCACCACCCACTTTCCGTCGCCGCCCAGCATATACAGTGTGCCGCCGTCCACCGTAGAGGCAATGCTGCCCATCTGGCACGGCCCCCAGCGCCCGTCCGCGCTGCCCGCCGTAGTGGTGGGCAGTCCAGCCACGTCCTCCGCGCCGTCCACCACAAAAACGCTCATCGCCGCCGCCGATGAAAGGCGCGGCTGGCTCAAATTGTTATAAGCCATTTTTTCTCCTCCTCGCTGTATTTTTACACCAAATAGTTGTTATCCAGTGTAAGCCTATTATAGCGCAAAATTTTCATTTGTCAATATTCCGGCATTTTGCCGCCACGGCCTCCGCAGAAACGCCTGTGCAGCACTGCCCGGAGCGGCCGTGCAGGCAAAAAAAAAGCGGACGCCCGTGCGGTGATCCATTCCGCACGGGCGTCTGTATTGCAAGGAGGAGATATCGGATGTGTGTAAATGCGTGACCGGAAGCAAGTTCAGTAGATGCGCCGCATCTCGCCCAGCAGGCCGGGATAGTCCCCTGCCTGCACTTTGGCAGTGTTGTCCGGGTGGGCGATGAACCACTTGTTGCGCTTTTTCAGGATGCCCTGCGCGCCGCCGGGCAGGGCTTCGCCTGTGCCGCGCGGCAGCAGGCAGACGGTAAAGAAATAGCCGTCCGCCGCGCAGGGCGTATAGTGCAGCGTCGTCTCATAGGTCTGCACCACCGCCCCCGCCGGGAAGTAGAACGCCTGCGCCAGCGCGCCGTCGTAGGTACTGTCCCGCATATCCCAGAGATGCCCCAGAAACAGCACACAGGGCCGCACGCACACGGCTACCTCGCTGCCGCTGTGGTACTCGATGCCGTTCAGCACCCGGTTGTCGCCCCGGCAGGGCCCGGCCTGAAAGGGCAGCCCCCCATAGACGGCCCGGCCGATGGCCTGCACGGCCTCCAGCGCTTCCGCCTCCGGGTCGCTGGCGGTGTAGGCGTTGCCGCTTTGCGGCATAGGCACCCGGCTTGCCCATTCGTTTACCCCGGCCAGGTCAAAGCCCTCCCACACGCGGCCATACGCCGCAAAGGCAGGGTCGTCCCACCGGCGGACGGGCGTTCCAGGGTTGCGCTGGCACAGCTCCAGGTAATCGTACAGTGCATTCGCAAAGCCGCTCATGCCTCGTCCACCGCTTTCAGACCCTGGGTGGTCTCGATCTCGGTCAGCATGTCGATGCGCACCTGATGGCGGCCGCCCTCATATTTGGCGTTCAGCCATTCGTCCACGATCATCTTGGCGGTCTCCACGCCCACCACTCGCGCGCCGAATGCGATGATGTTGGAGTTGTTGTGCTGCTTGGAGAGCTTGGCCGAATACGGCTCGCTGCATACGCACGCGCGCACGCCGTGTACCTTGTTGGCCGCCAGGCTGATGCCCACCCCGGTTCCGCAGATCAACACGCCGCCGTCCACTTCGCCGTTTGCCACCAGCTTGCCCACCTTGTAGCCGCTGATGGGGTAGTTGAACCGCTCCGGGCTGTTGGTGCCCACGTCCAGCACCTCGATGCCCTTGTTTTCGAGATACGCCTTGATCTCGTTTTTCATCTCAATGGCCACATGGTCATTGCCGATTGCCAGTTTCATAGAGGATACCTCCCATAATAAAGTTTGGGTGACCGGCACGGCAGCCCCATTACTTATTGGTGCTCGCCATGCGGAAGTAGGTGTAGGGCCGTCCTTTGATGGACACGCTCAGCTGATGCACGTTTTCCGGGCTGGTGCAGCCGGCAAAGCCGCCGTCCCCGATGGCGTGGACGTCCGCGCCGGTCTCCTTCATCCGCAGGGCGATGAGCCGGATGGTGTCCGGGTCCGCGCCCTCCACCGAGCTGTTCAAAAAGGTCAAGGCCAGCGTGCCGGGCTTGTAGGTATGTACATACTGTACCAGCTCCTGGATCATGCCCACGCTGATGCCGTGGCGGCTGCCCGGGGCGGGCAGGTCGATGCAGTCCGCGCCCGCGTCGATGAGCTGCCGGATGATGTCCTTGGCGTCGTAGTCGGCCAGCGGGTCGCCCAGCACCTTTTCGTGGATGCCGTCCTCCCACTTGCCCGCAAACACGAACAGGCGGTCGCCGTACTGCTGCTTGACCCATTTGGTGCAGGCCACAATGTCGGCAATGGAGGTGCCGCTGCCGGGGTTGCCGCCCAGCACGACAAAATCCACGCCCAGCTCCACGCACTTTGCCACATGCTCCGGCGTACACACCATGCCCTCGCGGCGGTATAGCGCTTTTTTGCCGCCGTCTTCGCTGCCGGCCTTGGGGCAGCCCAGATACACGCCAATGGGGCGCTGGCCGCAGCGGGCCTTCAGCTCCCGGTAGCTCAGCCCCTGCAGGCCGGGGTTATTCTCCCAGTGGTCCAGGTCGATGGTGTTCAACATCACCATGTCCGCGCCAAAGGCGAACATCAGCTCGGAGTTGGTCACTCCGCGCACCAGGCCCTGCCCCGCAAACAGCAGGTGCTGGCCCATGATGACGCGGCCCTCCGATTTGTAGATGGACTCCTTGAGCTCCATCGGGGTCATGGCCTCAAAATCCGATTTTGAGGCGCTGATCAAGCGTACTACGTTGCTCATCGTTTCATCTCCTTAATTCCGGGATGATCTCAGCATAGGGGCGGTCCTTGCCAAACAGCGCGCTGGTGCCAAGGATAAAGCCGTCCACGCCCATGGCGGACATCTCGCGCACCACCTCCGGGCTGCACGAGCCGTCGATCATCAGCTTGTAGCCGTACTGCTGCTTGCGGGCGGCCAGCTCCCGGATCTTGTTTTTGGTAAACTGGATAAATTTCTGCCCCGCAAAGCCGGGGTTTACGGTCATGACCATCACATAATCGCACAGGTTGAGCAGTTCGGAGATGCTGGCCAGGCTGGTATCCGGGTTGATGGCGATGCCCGCCGCCCGGCCGCGCTCCTTGATGTGGGCCAGCGTTTTGACCACATAGCGCTCCGACTCCGGGTGGATGTACAGGATGTCCGCTCCCGCGTCGATAAACCAGTCCACCTTTTCGCCGGGGTTCTCGATCATCAGGTGGGCGTCTACCTTCTTCTGCGTATACTTGCGCACTGTTTTGAGATCCATAATGCCCATGGTCATGTTGGGCACAAAATCGCCGTCCATGATGTCGCAGTGGAAGATGTCCACGCCGGCCTGATCCAGCGCCTCTACTTCTTCCTTCAAACGGCCATAGTCCGCGCACATCATGCTGGGGCAAAGCAAGCGTTCCATAGTTTTCCTCCTGGAGTTTTAAAAAAGCGGCGGGGTGCGCACCGGCGCCCCGCCGGAGCCATACGGTTTACGCCTCGTCGTTCTTGCGGTCGTAGGTCAAATACGCCGCGATCATGGAGGCAAAGAATGCGAAGAACATTGCGATCACAAAGTTGACAAAGCCTTCGCCGATGAACAGCGGGAAACTGAGGATGCCCACCGGGCCGCCGGCCAACGCCGCAGCGTTGCCTGCGGCGGCAATGCCGCCCGCAACGGCTGCGCATGCAACGGCGCAGTAGAAGGGCCTCTTATACTTCAGGTTGACGCCGTAGATGGAGGGCTCGGTGATGGAGAAAATTCCGGTGACGGACGCGGAGAGCGCGGTCTCCTTGATTTCCTTGTTTTTGCTCTTGAGGAACACGCCCATAGCCGCGCCGGCCTGCGACCAGTTGGAGGGGCCGGTGATGGCGTTGATGGTGTTGCGGCCATACAATGCCAGATTGACGGTGCCCAGCGGGACGATGCCCCAGTGCAGGCCGAACACGACCAGCACCTGCCATGCGCCGCCCAGAATCACGCCCGTGACGATGGGGCTGAGGTTGTACAGCCAGGTGTAGGCGCTGCCGATGGCAGACTGCAGGCCGCTGAAGATGGGTCCGAACACCAGGAACATGACCGGCACCGTGATGATCAGCTCGATCAGCGGGGTGAGGATGTTGCGGGCGACCGGATGGATGTACTTATTGCAGAGCTTTTCGATCTGCGCCATGAAGAAGATGGTCACAATGATGGGGATGATTCCGGAGCCGTAGCCCTGCGCCGGCATGGACAGCTTGATGCCCAAAAATGCCAGCCCGGCCTCGCTCGTGATGCCCGCCTGGATGGTGGAGCTCACCATCGCCAGCGAAACGGCCACTGCGATCATCTCGTTGCACTTGAAGCGTTTGGCCGAGGTATACGCCAGGTATACCGGCAGGAAGGAGAAGATCGCGTTGTAGATCTCGTTGATGACGATGTAGGTGCCGCCGGCCGAATCCAGAATGCCAAACTGGGTGGCCAGCATCAGCAACGCACGGATCATGCCTGCGCCGATCAGGGCGGGCAGCACCGGCGTAAAGATGCTGGTGACCAGGTCGATCACCACGTCCATGCCCTTGCTCTTGACCTTCAGGTCGTCCTTTTCCACCACGTCGATGGCCTGGCCGGAGATACCGGTCTGCTGCTGGATCGCCTGGAACACGTCGTTGACCTCGTTGCCGATGACCACCTGGAACTGGCCGCCGCTCACCATGGCCGTGACCACACCCTTGATCTTGCTTACCGCATCCTTGCTGGCCTTGCTCTCGTCCACCAGCTTAAAGCGCAAGCGGGTGGCGCAGTGCGTCAGAGAAACGATGTTGCCCTTGCCGCCGATCTTTTCCACGATCTCCTGGGCAAGCGCATTTGCTTTTTCTTGTGTCATTTCATTCACCTCATGCAATTTGGGAGCAAGCTCCCATACCCTTTTCGGTACGCCGCCCTGCTCCGGGCCGCGCAAACGTTTTCGGCTTGCAGCAGCAGGGGCGCCTCCCACCGTTGCGTAAACGTTTAACCAGCTATAAAATATCACTTCTTATGCGGCTTGTCAAGAGGTTTTTTAAAATTTTCGTAAACGTTTACGTTCTGATTGCTTTTTTCTGTTTTTTTTATTATAATAAGAGTGTTCTCATTTCACCCCAGTCAGGAGGCTTGCCGCATGAGCAGACCAGACAGATCCTTGTCCATCAAAGACATCGCCGCCATTTCCGGCGTGAGCATCGCCACCGTCTCCCGCGTGCTCAACCACAAGGGCGGCTATTCGGAGGAGACCGAAAAGCGGGTGCTGGCCGTCATCCAGTCCTATGGCTACATCTCCAACATGGCAGCCAAAACGCTGCGCGAGGCGCACAGCCAGACCATCGGCCTCATCCTCCCCACGGTGGACAACAGCTTCTTTTCCTCGCTTGCCTACAGCATCGAGAGCTATCTGTACGAGCACCAATACTCCTTATTTATCTGCAACAGCGGCAATCAGGTGGAAAAGGAGCAGAGCTACTTCCGCACGCTGGCGGGCAAAGGGGTGGACGGCATCCTGTGCGTATCCAGCATGGACACCCTGTCGGACGACATTCTCAGCTGGGGCATCCCCATCGTGTGCATCGACCGCCGCCCCACGGCCTCCCGGCCGCTCCCCTGGGTGGGCAACGACGACAGCCTGGCCGGCCGCTTGGCCGCCGGGCACCTGCTCAAAAAGGGCTGCCGGCATATTTTATTTATTTCCAGCTATCTGGCCGGCTATACGCGCAGCCGCCGGCTGGAAGGCTACGCGCAGGCGCTGGAGCAGCACGGCCTGCGGCTGGACAAAAACTACGTTTTGGAGCGCTCCGGCAAGGATCCCACCCAGATCGAGACCGAGCTGCTCACCTACGACTTTCTGCAAAAGGGCTTTGCCGTGGACGGCATCATCACCACCAGCGAGATGAGCGCGCTGGGCGCACTGTATGCGCTGCACCGCACCGGCCTGCGCGTGCCGGAGGACGTAAAGCTCGTGAGCTTCGATAACACCCTGTACTCCCTGCTCACCTCGCCGCCGCTCTCCTCCATAGAGCGCAGCCCCCAGCAGCTGGCCCGCAAAAGCTGCGAGATCCTGCTGGGTCTGATCCAGGGCCGCCTGCCCGCCTCGTATGAGGTCACGGTGCCCACCAGCCTCGTGGAGCGCGGGTCCAGCAAATGATCCTCCTGCCAAAAAGCGATCCGACCCCAGCCGCCTGTAGTTTTACGGTGCAGCCGGGGCCGGATTTTTATCTGGATCGCTCTTCGTTTTCTCTCCCAAACTTTTTCCAAAAATCTCTTTCCCTGTCCCCTTTTTCTCTATCTTTCTCCCAATTTTTTCTCCCCAACCTCTTTCCTCTGTCTCTCTCCTGGATCGCTTTCCCCGACCCTTTTCCTCAAGCCCTCTCCCCAATCCTCCAGCCTCCGAATTTTTTATTTGCGCTTGACATCCCGGCCGGTTTGCTGTATGATAGCTTTACCGTTGAATAGTTATAACTAACTCTTATTTTTTTTTTGCCGCAAAAGTTAGTATTAGCTAACTAATATGGTTTTCGTACAAAGGAGGTCATCCAATGAACCAAAAAACACGAAAAAAGAGCGATGTGGCCGTCCTGCTGGAATATGCGGGCAGCCGCAGGGGGCTCACCTTTTTGGGGCTGGCCCTATCGGCCATATCCATGCTGTGCAGCATGGTCCCTTACCTCTGCATCTGGCTGGCGGCCCGCGACCTGATCGCCGTGGCCCCGGCATGGACGCAGGCGCAGCATGTTTCCCAATACGGCTGGATTGCCTTTGCCTTTGCAGTGGGCGGCATCCTGCTGTATTTTGCAGGGCTGATGTGTACCCACCTGGCGGCGTTCCGCACGGCTGCCAACATCCGCAAGCAGGGCGTTGCCCATGTGATGCAGGCGCCGCTGGGCTTTTTTGATTCCAACGCCTCCGGCCTCATCCGCGGCCGGCTGGACGCAGCGGCGGCGGACACCGAAACGCTCCTCGCCCACAACCTGGCGGATATCGTGGGCACCGTGGTGCTGTTCGTATCCATGCTGGTGCTGCTGTTCGTCTTTGATGCGCGCATGGGCGCGGCCTGCCTTTTGGCCGCGGTGATCTCCATCGCCGCGATGTTTTCCATGATGGGCGGCAAAAACGTCCAGCTCATGGCCGAATACCAGGCGGCGCAGGACCGCATGACCAAGGCGGGCACCGAATATGTCCGGGGTATCCCGGTGGTCAAGGTCTTTCAGCAGACGGTCTATTCCTTCAAGGCTTTTCAGGAGGCGATCGAAGAATACAGCGCCAAAGCCGAGCATTACCAGGCGGATGTGTGCCGGGCGCCGCAATCGGTCAACCTGACCTTTACCGAGGGGGCCTTTATATTTCTGGTGCCGGTGGCGCTATTCCTCGCCCCGGGCGCGCTGGCAAGCGGCAGCTTTGCCGCCTTTGTCACTGATTTTGCTTTCTACGCAGTGTTTTCGGCCATTATCTCCACCGCGCTCGCCAAGATCATGTTCGCCTCCTCCGGCGTGATGCTGGCCGGCACTGCCTTGGGGCGCATCGATCAGGTGATGCAGGCGCCCACATTGCCGGTGCCCAGCTGCCCGCAAATGCCGCACGGCAACAAAGTGGAATTCAAGGATGTGAGCTTCACCTACGACGGCGCCGGGGCGCCCGCCCTCTCCCATGTTTCCTTTACGGCCGAGCCGGGCCAGACCGTGGCCCTGGTGGGGCCGTCCGGCGGCGGCAAAACGACGGCGGCCAGCCTCATCCCGCGGTTTTGGGACGTGAGCGAGGGTGCAGTGGAGGTGGGTGGCGTCAACGTGACCCAGATCGACCCCCATGTCCTCATGGACCGGGTGGCGTTCGTGTTCCAGAACGACCGCCTGCTCAAGGCGTCTATTCTGGAGAACGTGCGCGCCGCACGCCCCGGCGCAACGCGGGAGCAGGTGATGGCGGCGCTGGAGGCGGCCCAGTGTACGGACATCCTCGACAAGCTGCCGGACGGCCTGGATACGCAGATCGGCACGGACGGCACCTATCTTTCGGGCGGTGAGCAGCAGCGCATCGCGCTGGCACGGGCCATTTTGAAGGATGCCCCCATCGTGGTGCTGGACGAGGCCACAGCCTTTGCCGACCCCGAGAATGAGGTATTGATCCAAAAAGCCCTTGCCACGCTGACCAGGGGCCGCACTGTGATCCTGATTGCGCACCGCCTTTCCACCGTCGTGGGCGCGGATAAGATCCTTGTTTTGGAAAAGGGCCGCATCACCGGGCAGGGCACGCATACACAACTGATCGCTGCGGGCGGGCTGTATGCCCGTATGTGGGCGGACTACAACCAGGCAGTCCAGTGGAAGATCACCAGCAAAAAAGAGGGCCGCAATGAATTGGGCGACGCTTTGGATTGAGACAGTGGTTTTTCTTGTGCTGTTTGCCAGGCCGAAGATGTTTTGCCTTCCGGGCACGGAGCACGTGGACAAGGAATACGCCCAGAAGCGGTTCCAT
>CAZYAX010000029.1:0-2914 GCA_964646195.1 uncultured Faecalibacterium sp.
GCGTTTGTCTCACTGCCAGATGCCGCAGCAGCGCTTGCAGCTGCATCCTGTGCCGCCTGTTGTGTCTCGCTCACAAAATCGCGTGCGAGATCCAGATCCTCCATGGTCTTCTGGATTCGGGCGCGGGCCTCTGTCAGCAGCTGATCTGTGGGGATTGTCTCCACGCCGTCCCGCATGACGCCGCACAGCGTTTCGTCCAGTATCTGGCAGGTAATGTTATCTGTCGTCACCACAAGGCTGCCCGCGGCGCGGTATACGTCATATAGGGCGAGGTCATACACCAGCTCGGTCTGGGTGATTGCAGGGGCCACGGGGCTGGACGCCGCCGTGCCGGACAGCACTACCAGGCCGGACGCTCCGCTGATTTTGTCGTACCGCAGCACCACACGGTCGATGCGCGGCAGGTTGCCGTCCGCCAGAGACAAGTCCAGCACGGTATTTTCCTTGAGCGCTACCACCAGCCCCGCGAACCGGCTCGCCCGTATCCAGGCAAGGCCCGGCCCAATGGTCAGCTGCGTGTCGCCGGAGATTGTGAGGGGAAAGTCCTCATCCGCCGAAAACACGCCGCTGGTTCGGGTGCAGTGGAACAGCTGCGCGTCCTCGGCAGTGTAGGTAATGCCGTTTAAAGGATATGTTACACTCAAATCTTAAGCACCTCCTCGTGCAGTAAACAGCGGCGTACCGACGCGCACCGTGCGGGTCGTGCTGCCGCTTTGACTTTGCAGGGTGATCTCCACCACGCGGGCCAGGGCCGTATAGCCCAGCTTGGGCAGTATGGCCGTAACCACATCGCCCAGCTGCAAGCTTTCATCGTCCACGGTAAACTCAATGGCCCCGATGGGGATCTGCTCCAGGAGCTTGTTTGCCCCGCGGCTCATCAACTTGGCCAGGTAGCTGGCAGATTCGGTCGTTTCGTCGGACTCCGTGTCCGGCTGGATGTCGCGGGCGTCCACATACAGCTCTCTCCGGTCTGCACCGGTCAAGCTGATTTCTCCGGTGGTCACGGTTACGCGGTTCTCCCCCTCGCCGGAACCCTGCACAATGGCCACGTTGTAATAGTCGCCGTCCGCAAACTGGTATACAGCCTCCAACAAATTGCCAAAGGCCTCGCTGTACTTGAGGTTTTTATCTTGCGTGGGCCGGTACACCTCGAACAGCAGCCGCTTGTCCGCGTTGGCCCCGTCCAGCCGGATACGGAACCCCAAGTCCTGCGCGGCCCCGATGGTGGAGCAGTAATCAAAAATGCTTCCGCCGCTGGTCTGGTTGGGGTAATCGTCGGTAAAGCCCACCGGTTCCCCCAGCTCCAGCAGCGGCCAGGGTTCCATTGCGGCCACCAGTCCGCGCATGGCCTGCTCGGCGTTTTCGTTCTGGATGATGGCCGTGGAAACGCGCTTGGTTAAAATCCATGTGGCCGGGTACCCCGTGCATACCAGATTGTAATCCGTGTTCTGGTTGCTGCGGGAACAAATGCGCATGGGGATCTCGCTGTCCGAACGTTTGACCCAGCGGCCCACGGTGAGCAGGCCCAGGTTTTCATCGGTCGGCGTGACTTCCAGTGTAAAACTGCCCTCCGTATTATAGGCGTCCACCCACAGCAGGGACAGCCAGCTGTCCAGGTAGCCGACGCGGGTCAATGTCACAGCCTCCAATACGTCAATTCTCATCGTTTGTTACCCCCCCCCCAGCAGATCCGGCAGAATTCCGGAGAACATGGGATAGAAAGACAGCGACGCCTGCAATTCGCTGGCGTTGGTGTCCGCGCTCATGCGCAGCACGTTGTCTCCGGAAGCAAGGTCAAAGAGGGTGCTGCCCTCATCCAATACGCTGAAAATATTGCTTGCAATGCCGTCCCGTGTGCAGGTGACGGCCACCTTGCCGCTGTTGGTGCGGTACAGGTCTATGACGTCTCCGGATTCCAGCGTGGTGAGCAGCTTCAGATATTCGCCGGTCAGCACATTCAGCAGCACGGGGTTTTGCACCGGAGCCGTCGCCACAAAGCGCGCCGTATAGGGCACCGGCAGGCTGCCGGTGTTTGCGATGTTGACCCAGGCGTCGTTTTTGACGCCAAAGGTGTGCGGCTCGTCATAGTTGACCGGGAAGGAAAATGCCGCCGTGTAGCCGCCCAGCTGGTACTCTGAGGCGGTCAGGGACAGCCAATAGGGCTTGTCGCATAGAATCATCAGGCTGAAATGCAGAATGCCGTTGTAGCCGGTCACATAGGGCGTTTTACTCACCACGAAGCGGGCAAAGTATTTGTCGAACAGATACAGGGTGCCTGCTGTGTTGTAGGGCAATGCATTAAGGAACGTGGTCGCTGCCGCGTCTCCGGCCAAAAAGTCGCCGGTGATCTCCCGGTACACGCCGCCGACGCTTTGCTGGTCTACGGTGACGCCCACCTGGTTGACGCCCTGCGAGGTGGAGATACTGACGTCAACGCCGTTGATGGGGTCGATGTAGTAGGGGATTTTGTAGTCCCAGCCCAGGTGTATCTTTGTGCCTGCATCGGTCAGGATCATGGCATGGTCTTTGCGAAGCAAGGGATCTCACCTCCTCAAGTGCGCGCCACGCGGTCGTACTCCCAGCGTGTTTCGCGCGCCAGGTCTGCGGCCGTCTGGGCCTTGCTGTAAATGTTTTGGATCACGGTCGGGCTTCCGTCTGTGTACGACTGCGTGGAGCTGTTTGCGGTCTGGTAGGCAGCGGCAAGCTGTGCGGTACGGGCGGAACCGTTTTCCGCTACCTGGCTTGCCACGGCCATGTTGTCGGACAGTACCAGGCCTTTTGCCTCCCGCACCATTTCGGCCAGCGCGTCCTGCGTGGCCTGCACGGCGGCTTTTGTGGCCTCGGTCTGATCCGTCACGGCATCCGTCAGGGCATCGGTGGAATCGGTCAGATCTTCAGTGGAATCAGTCAGATC
>CAZYAX010000029.1:3014-10222 GCA_964646195.1 uncultured Faecalibacterium sp.
GCGTCAAACGCGGGGTTGGATACATATCCGATATTAACGCCGGGCAAAAGGTTTATCACCCAAATCAAGCCGTTGACGAGGCTGACAAAACCTTGCAGCAAAGTGCCAAGAGCCACAAGGACTGCATCAACTACAAAATCGAAAACAGCCTTAATGCCCTTCCAGACCTTTGAAAAACCAGACCCGACTTCGCTGTTGGTCTTGGAGAATCCAACCAGCGCCGTGGCAAGCATCCCGATCAGGGAGATCACCAGAACGATTGGGTTGGCATTCATCACGGCGTTAAAGATGGACTGCGCAGCGGACGCCAGATCGATGGTAGGCACCAGCGCGGTGAGCGCCGCGCTGACGCCGGAAATGGCCGATTTCACGCCGGGCAGGGTGTTTTGTACGATGCTGCTGAACCCGCTCATGAGGCCTTCTGCCGCCTGCAGGAAAATGCTGCTGTTCCCCTGAAGACCGGTCGTGAGCGAGGTTATCACGCTCTTGCCTGCAGCAATGAGGCCTTCGACGCCGTCCTCAGCAAAGCCCTTGTTGATCTGCGTCACTGCGTCCAGCACCCAGGCGGTGATGTTCTGCTGCGTTTCCAGCGGCATTGTGCCCCATATCAGCTTGCCGATGGTGACGGCAACGGTTTCCCAGTCCTGGTCATTTACGGCGTCATAAAGCGTCGCAGCCATGCCGATTACGCCGTTTTGGGTCTCGGTGTTGATCTCGCTCCACATATCGGAGATTTTTTGCACCGATTCCGAGGCAAGCTCGTCAAAGCTCTCCGAGGCGGCGTCCACGGCCGCCTGTGTAGCTGCCTCCGCAGCCTCGGTTGCCGCCTTGCTCAGGCGTTCCTGCGCATCTTCCAGCTGCTCCTCGGCGGCTTCAACGTAGGCGTCTGTGGTGTCGATGGCCAGCTCCTTGGCCGCGTCTTCCACCTGCTGCGCCGAATCCTGGATTCCGTTTGCAAGGCCCTGTACAACGTTGGCGCCGATGGAGGCAAATTCTGTAGAGGGCGAATGAATGCCCAGCACATCCTTGACCTTGTTCAAGACGCCGGAGGCCATATTCCCTACGGTATCCAGCAGGCCCTTCAGACTGCCGGTGATGCCGCCAGCTATGCCTTCAATGATGTTTTTGCCAAGGCTAACCCAGTCGAAATTCGCAAACTTTTCCTTGGCCGCATCGCAAATCAGCTTGAACAGGTTTGGAATGGCGTCTTTCAGCGATTCGATGCCCAGCTTGAGACTTTCCACCACACTTTTTCCAAGTGTGCCCCAGCCCCAGTTGCTGATAATATCACTGAAATTCTGTGCCAGATTGAGAGCGGATTGCCCGATATTGGACACCATGCTCACGATCCCGTTTTTAATGCCGGTGACAATGGTATTGCCGAGATCCAGCCAGTTGAATGCTGTGATGGTGTCCACAATGGCCGTGATGATCCGGGGCAGGTTCTGCACCAGCACGGGAATGCTATCGATCAGACCTTTTGCCAGCTTAGCGATCAGCGTCGCGGCCGCACTCAGCAGCTTCGGCGCGTTGTCGTTGATGATGCCCGCGATGTTGGACACGATCAGCGGCACGTTGGCGATCAGTACGGGCAGGCTGTTGATGAGACCGTCCGCCAAGCTCTGGATCAGCGCGAGACCGGCATCCACCAGCTGCCCCGCATTTTCCCGCAGGCTGCCGGTAAAGGAAACAAGCATAGTCAGTGCCTGTTCAAGAAACTCCGGGATTGCCTGCTGCACGCCATCGGTCAGGCTGCCGATCAGTGAAACGGCGGCCTGTGTGCCCTGAGTCAGAAGCTCCGGTACACGCTCGGCAAAGCCTTGGATCAGGCCGCCCACAATCTGGGCCGCGGCCTGCGCCATACCGGCCGGTCCTTCGTTTACGAGGGTATCATGCAGCGTCTGCACCCAGCTGATAGCGGCCTCGACAATGGACTTTTCGCCTTCGAACAGGCTTTCAGTCAAAGCGCCCGCAAATTGGGAAAAGTTATCTTTGAGGGTAGAAATCCGCCCGTTGAGGGTCTGGCTCTGCGTGTCCATTGCGCCGTAGAAGCGCCCGCCCTCCTCTGCAGCTGCCTGTAAAGCCTCTGAGAGAAGGTCGTATGTAACATCCAGCTCCTGCACCTCCGCGGTAGTTTTGCCTGTGTAATCTGCCAGCACGCCATAGATATCAATACCGGCCATTGCAAACTGCCGGATATCCATGGCCGTGGCCTCGCCCACATTGGAAATCTGCTGCAGGTTCTGCGCCATGCGGGTCAGCGTTTCGCTGGTGCCTCCGGTGGCGGCCACGGCATCCCCCAGTGCGTTGATGGTAGCACGGGCGTCTTCGGCACTGATACCCGTGGAAATCAGGTACTGGTTCGCCTGTACCAGACCCGTCACGTCAAAGGGCGTGCGGGCCGCATCCGCCTTGATGGCTTCCAGCGCGGCGTTGGCCGCCTCTGCGCTGCCCAGCAGATTGGTCAGGCCCATTTGGTATGTTTCCATCTGGGCATTAAACTGGACGCCGGTAGAAGTAATAGAGCTTACAACCTTCGCAGTAGCGTCCGCCGCCGAAGTGGCCAGCTTTGCCAGAACATTGCCCGCTGCCACGGTCATGGCGTTCAGCTGAGACGTCAGGCCGGAGCTGTCCAGTGTGGTTTCGCCGGTAATCTTAAAATCTGCTATTGTACCCACCTCCCCATGGGGAGCGCGGGCACAAGGGCACAGGCTCAAACTTTAAATCTTGATTTCAAATTCCATCTTGCAGGCGGGGTTTTTGCATTTTACCCACAGCCCGTGAGCCGCAGCCGTCCGGTCGGCCCACACCACGGCGGCCTTGCCGCAATAGGGGCAGGGCACCGGGCGGCGGTCATTTGCCTCCGGGCAGCCGGGCGAGAAAAGCGGCTTCCCGCTCTTCCAGACTTGCATAATGCGGCGCACCTCCAATCTCTGCGGGCAGCGCATATTTTTCCCGCATTTTCTCGTAGAATTGCCGCGTCTGCTCCGGCATATCGAAGGTGTCGGCCACGCGGTATTCCATGATCCTGTGCAGCGGGCATTCGGCGGGCAGGCCGTCGAACAGCGCCCGGAATTGCCACCAGTGCAGCTGCGCGTGAATCAGGTCGATGCCATACGCCTGCTGGAACGCCGCCACAATCAGCGGGCCGTCCACCTCATAGTCATACGCCAGAGCAGTGCCTGCGGGGCCGCTGCAGGCCGTTTCGCGGTGCGCGGCATCCTCATCCTTGCCGCAGCGGTAAAACCACAGCAGGGCCTCCCATGCGCGCTGAGGCTCTTTTAGGCCGCTCGGGCCAAACAGATCCAGCAGCGTTTCCGTTGCCAGCTGGGCAAACTCCGCGTCTTTCTGCGCGCGCACCAGGCGGTTTTGAAACCGCACCCAGTGCCGGAACCCCGTCTGGATGGGCAGGCCCAGCGCGGCGTCCGGCAGCGTGTCGGTCAGCAGGCAAAAGCTCATGCGTGATTGCCCCGGAGCGCCCGCACGGCGGCCCGGCGCTGGGCACGGTTCATTTTGGCGAAATCTACAGACGCCGCAGCAGGCTGCTCCACGGCTGGCGCTGCGGCACCGCCCTGCTGTGTGAATGCTTCCATTTCGCGCCTTGCTGCATTCATCTGGGCCATGACTTCTTCGCTCACCCGTTTCAGCTCCAGCAGATCGTCTACGTCGATGCCGAGGCGTTCGTCATAGTCTTCGCCCAGCAATTCGGACAGGAAAGCGTCTACGGCTGCGCACTGGAAAGCGATCGCGCCGCCAAAGTCGCTTTGGTCTACCTGCTGTGCAGCGGCCTGCGCCTCCTGCAGACCGGCAACGGCGTGTGTAATTCTGTCGGCATATCGTGCATTGTAGGGGTTGAATTCAAAATCAACGTTGCGGATTTTCATAGCGTACCTCCAAAATCATAAAGGACAGGCCCGCGGGAACCGCCCCCGCGTCAACTTCTAAAAGCCTGATACAAAGCCCCGTCAGGAAGGGAGGAAGGGCAACCTGCCGGGGCACGAGGATGGTAAATTAACCGGCCACAGGGGCGGCGTAGGTGTATTCGTCCGGCGTGGACACGGCGGGCATGGACACCGTGAAGGTGGCCTTTTTGCCGGCCTCACCCTCAGCGTCGGCGGTCACAACCAGAGACGCCTGGCCCTTTTCGCCCTTGCCGGTGCGCAGGCTGAAATACACATACGGGACGATGCAGTCCTGCCCGGTGCCATACAGGATGTCATGGCTCAGCACAAAATCCTGGAACGGGTCGCCGGGGAAGCGGTCGCCCTGGACGCTTATGGTGCGCTGTGCGCTGGCCTTGAGGGTGCTGGTACCGGTGCGGATGTAGGTGGAATCCTCGGTTTGCGCGTTGAGCGTGCCGGTATGGCTGCGCACATGATCCTGGCACACAATCCAGTCGTTCACATCCTCCTGGGTGGTCTCGGTCTGGATCGCCAGCACAAAATCATCCGCCATTTCGATGCCATTGTAGCTGGGGTCCGGCGTGATGCCCCTCTTGGTTAAAGCTTCGTTTACAGTCATTCTTCAAATGCTCCTTTCGGTTGATAGTACAGTAACTGGATCTGGATCTGAAAGCGGCAGGAACCGTCCTCACTGGTCATAATGCAGCCGCTGTCAGTCACGGCCACCTGCAGCGCCTGACGGCGTGGGCCGAGACTGGGCAAATTGCCCATGTCAGACTGGTCTTCGATCCAGGCAATAAAGTCGTCCCAGAACGCGCTGTTTTCGGCCTGGAGCCAGACGTCCGGGCTGTACTCCATGCGGGAGGCCAGCACATAGTTTTTCACCCGTTCGCTGCCCGAAAAATACCGGGTGACGATGGGATCTGAGGGGCTGTCCTCGATGGAGAACTGGGGCGCAGCGTCCGGCAGATAGTCGATGTTGAACACCACACCATCATCCAGAAGCTGCTCCACCAGCGGGCAGGTCTTGAGCCAATCCTGCATGGCCTTAATGGCTGCCGTCATTTGAACACCTCCCCAATACACGCGCGTCCAAACTTGGTGAAATGATCCTTGTAGTCCGCAATGCAGCGCTGGCCCCACCACGGCCCGCGCCGTCCCTTGAGGCCCTTGCCCTGCTGGCAGCGGTAATACTGCGCGCGGGCGTAGGGCGTGGAGTAGACCAGCTGCCCCCGGCCAAAATCGGACGCCATGGTGACGCTGGATTTCAGCACGCCGGTGCGAAACGGCACATAGGGGTCCATGCACCGGGCGACTTCCGTGTCAAACTTGTACTGCGCCTCGCTCCACCCGCTGTTGACACGGGGCGCAAAGCTGCTGCTCCATTCGATGCGGGCCTCTACCGTAACGCCCTTGTCGTTGGTCACCTTGATCACATTGCCTGCGGGCGTCTGGATGGTTTGCTTGTCGTAGCTCACGGGATCACTCTCCCTCCGCGTAGTAATGGGGGAATGCGGTGCCGGTGTGATCGTGCCAGAGCGTGACCTGCATGGCGCTGCCGTATTTGCGCAGGGCGCGCAGTTGTTCGCCGTTTGCCTCCGGGTATGCGCCTTGCACGATCACAGTCTGGCTGTCCAGCGTCCAGGCGTCCGCCCGTCCGGTATCGTCCAGGGCGGCCCACTGGGCCGGGTGGACAAAACCGGGGCAGCTGGCCACGGGCAGCCGGGCCTTGGTCTTGCGGGCCGGGGCCACGCCATGGCCGCTTGCGGTTACCTCGTGGTTCGCGTACCACCCGCACCCCGCAAAGACGTGGCAAAAATACCGCGTCTCGTCGGTGCGGCCGTCCGTGATGCGGTTGATCACGGTGAGGGTCTTGTCGGCCTTAAACATCGCAGCACACCCCCGCATACAGCAGGTTATAAGGGTCGCTGCCCAGCGCGTCCGCCAGCGCCCGGCGGCAGGCGGAGCGGGTCATGGTCTGCGCCTTCATCCCGTCCACGCCGTAGGTCTCGCTGTACCCGTCTGTGGCGGCTGCGCCGCTGATTCCCGCCGCGCCACGCTGGGCGGCAAGGCTGTTTGCTTGCAGAAGATCCGCGATCTGTGCGCAGGCGTCCGCCAGCTGTTCGGCCAGCGGGTCAGGGTGTGCGGCCAGGGCAGAGGATGCCCGGCCACAGGTCAGGCGGTCAATCTGCCTGCTGGCGCGCATACCCCAGACAGCGTACTGTGCTTCTGTCATTGTGCCGCCCGCGGCTTTATAGGCCTCGTACTCGCAGTACAGCATCAGGAGGCGGTCTCAATCCGCTTGATGTACAGCGTCTGAGGCTTGGAAACCTTCAGCCCGTAAATCTTGCGGCCCTGCACGGCGGACGCGCCGATGTAAGTACCGGAACCGGCCAGATCCTGAAGGTGGACGGCCACCTGCCACTCCTGCACGCGGTGGCACCAGTTGGGATGGCCGCAGATGAATTCGGTGGTAACCTGCTTGCCGTCCACGCGGGTGGTGGATTCGAAGTCCATGTTGTTGCTTTCCAGCACAACAAAGCCCGCGATCTTGCCCACAGCGCCCTGCTGCACCAGCTGCTGGGAGAGATCGCCCTGCTTGATGAAATGTTCATCCAGCATCAGCACCTCCAGATACTCCGGGCTGGCGATCATCCAGCGTCCGTCATTGGGCACGCCCTTGCGGGACAGCACGCGCTTGGCGGCCAGCGCTTCCTTGTAGGCGGTGGTTTCGGTGCAGGCGGTCTTGGTCGCGGAGACCGTCGCGCCGCCGCTTTCCATCGCGCCGCAGGCCTCCAGGGCCTCGATGGAATCACGATCCATGTCCAGCGCCAGGGAATAGCCCGCGCTGTCCAGACGCTCGGCCACAATGCCGTCGGGTACGCTGGCCTCATCGAAGCCGTCGATCAGCTCATTGACCGCCTTGTCGTGATCCAGCGCCAGATCCATGTAAGTGGTGGTGCCGGTTTCCAGCGATACGCCGGACGCCTTGTCGTAATCTTTGATTGCAACCTCGGTGTCGCGCACGGGGATTTTGACCTTGCCAGCCTTGGGAGTGCCCTCGTAGCGGGCATTAAAGACCAGCGCATCACGGGTGACCAGGGTATTGCGCAGTTTGATGTCCACAAGCTGGGAATACCTCTCTTGATTTTCATGTGCCATATAATTTCAGTCCTTTCTCAAAAATCAAAATTTAAATCCGGGATTCAATGCGGCAAAAGCAGCCTCCACGCCGTCCGGAGGGGCAGCGCTGCCGCCGTTGCCGTGCTCTGCACCGGTGCTGACCGTTGCGCCGGTGCCTGCGGC
>CAZYAX010000030.1:0-10169 GCA_964646195.1 uncultured Faecalibacterium sp.
GGGTCGTCGTCCAGCACAACGATCTTTGCGTCGTTGGCGGCAATCTCGGCTGCCAGCAGCTGATCGGCGGCAGCCTCGTCAATGACCGGGAAGGTATTGAGAATGCTTGCGTTCAAATGCGCCATGGTATGCTCCCCTTTCCCAGCGGTCAAACCGTCTCGTCGCTCTTAACGGTAACGCCGGCCAGCTGCTCAAAATACTGCACATAGCCGCCGTGGTCGTCGTTCATGTGACCGCTCACCTTCAAGGCCTGCTGCACCTCAAACAGCTGGGCAGTAAAAGGCATGGGAACATCTACGCTATGCGCCGTGGCCAGCACATTTTTGATGTCCTTGTGGTTGATGCTGATCTTGCCGCCGGGCACAAAGTTGCGGGCGCACATCAGCGGAGCCTTTGCGTCCAGCACAGCGCTGCCGGCCAGGCCGCCGCGGATGGCCTTGTACACCTTCATGGGGTCAGCCCCGCACTTGGTTGCCAGCACCAGCGCCTCGGAGACTGCCACAATGTTCAGGTTCACAATAACCTGGTTCGCCAGCTTTGTCACGCTGCCGCTGCCGCTGGGGCCGATGAGCATGGCGCTGGAACCCAGGATGTCGAAGTAGGGCTGCATGGCGTCAAAGTCCGCCTCATCGCCGCCGCACATGATTGCCAGCGTGCCGGCGATCGCGCCTGGCTCGCCGCCGGAGACTGGTGCGTCTACGAACCCGCAGCCTAATGCCTTGAGCTTTTCATAGCAGGTCTTGCTCTCGGTGGCAGTCACACTGGACATGTCGCAGACGATCTTGCCCGCTGTGAGGGCAGAGGCCACCCCGCCCTCCTCGAACAGCACGCTCTGCACGATCGCGCCGTTGGGCAGGATGGTAATGATCACATCGCAGGCCGCGCCGATTTCGGCATAGCTTGCCTGCACGCCGCCGGCCGCAACCACTTCGTCCACTGCAGCCTGGTTCAGGTCGCTGACCATCAGGTCAACGCCTGCCTTTAACAGGTTTTTTGCCATGGGCTTGCCCATGATGCCCAGGCCGATAAATCCAACTTTTGACATAAAACTTACCCTTCTTTGTAATGATGTAATAATCGAAAAATCTTGGAAAGCTCTGAATAAATCTGGTATGCAGATTGCCGAGCGAGCCGTGCCGATGACGAAGAGAAAAGCGCAGTTGCTGCTGTGTGTATCAACGAGCATTTTCTCAAAGCCAGCGGTGCGGCGCAGCCGGCAAGATGCGTGCCAAGCCCGAAGGGCGTGATTTGTTCAGAGGTTCCCTTGTAATACTTGCGAAATAACGTTTAAATATGATGCTTTCTGCCAGCGGGGTATCCTACTCCGCCATGCCAACTACACCAGCAAGGTGCTGAGGATGGGGCAGAAGGTGATGACCAGCAGCGCGATCACAAAGGATGCGATGAACGGGATTGCCTTGCGGGCAATGTACACGATGTCCAGGCCGGAAATACCGCTGGCGACGTACAGGTTGACGCCCACCGGAGGCGTGACGAAGCCAATGGCCAGGTTGACCACCATGATGATACCGAAGTGATACGGGTCGATGCCATAGGACATTGCCATGGGCAGCAGCAGCGGGGTCAGGATCAAAATAGCGGAGGTGGTATCCAGGATCATGCCGACAAACAGCAGCAGAACGTTCATGCCCAGCAGGAAGAGGATGCGGTTGGTCAGGACGCCGGACAGGACTGCAGTCAGCTCCTGCGGGATCTGGAGCAGGGTCAGGCAGCGGGAGAACACCGTGGCCGCTGCGATAACCAGCGACATGGCGATGCCGCCATCGATGGCTTCCTTGATGATGGAGGGGATATCCTTCCAGGTGACGCTCTTGTAAATGAACATGCTGACGAACAGGGAGTAGAATACAGACACGGCTGCGGCCTCGGTGGGGGTAACAATACCGCCGTAGATGCCGCCCAGGATCAAAACCGGCGTGAGCAGCGCCCAGAAGCTATCTTTAAATACTGCCAGGAATCCCTGTGAATGCATGGCATCGTAACCCTTTTTCAGCAAGGCCTTATCTTCGCCATGGCGCTTGCAGTAAAACCAGCTGTATCCGATCAGGAATACGCCGATGAGCAGGCCGGGGATGATTCCAGCCTTGAACATGCCACCCACCGACACAGTGGAAGTGGCCTGACCGTACATAATGAAGGGGACGCTGGGAGGGATGATGACGCCCAGACCGCCGGCGACTGCGACCAGCGCCACCGACCAGTCTTTTTCATACCCGTTCTCTTCCAGATAGGGTACCGCCATGCTGCCGACCGCTGCCGTGGTAGCCGGGCCGGAGCCGGAGATGGCGCCGTAAAACAGGCAGGTAACAACGGTTGCCGCAGGCAAGCCACCCGTTATCTTGCCAATGAAATAGGCGAAGAAGTTGAACAGCCGCTTGGAAATGCCGCCGCGGGCCATAATGATGCCGGCCAGAACGAACAGCGGCACCGCCAGGATGGCGTAGCTGTCCAGGCCGCCCACCAGGTTGCGGTAGATGTACGCATCGTCAATGGGCAGCGTGGGGTTGGTAAAGCAGGCTGCCAGCGTGGTGAACACCAGCGAAATGGCGATGGGCGCGCCGATGACCAGCAGAACCAGAAAAACGATCAGAATAAAACCCAGCATTATGCGTTCTCCCCTTTCTTGCTGTTGCGAAGCGCACAGAAATCACCATACCATTTTTGGATCAGGCGGACAGTTGCCAGCACACATCCCACCAGCAGTGAGAGATACACGATCCACATCGGGATGCGCATTGCCGCGCTGACCTGATTGGCGGCAGCCATCTTGGAAACAACGCCCACACCCGCCTTGATCATAAGGAGAAAGAAAACCAGCAGGCTGATATCCGCCACCAAGTTCAGGGCCGCGCGGATTTTTTTGGGCAGCAGGTTGACCACCGTATCCACCCGAAGATGCAGGCCGTACTTGGATGCATAACTGATGCCCAGCATCGCATACCAGATGTGAATGTAGCTGGCCAGTTCCTCTGGCCAGGAAAGAGCATTATTTAACACATAGCGGCAAAACACCTGCAACATCATCAGACACGCCACCATGCACAGCAGCACCGAACAGATCACGACCTCGATGTTTTTGTCCAGCCAAAGCAGAGCTTTTTTCATATAGATTCACCTGTTTTTTGATGAAGGGCGGCTGCTCTTTGCGGGGAAGCAACCGCCTGATTTGTTACGGAAGCGTTCAGGGGCTTATTTGCCGGCCGCCGTCAGGATGGCATCCACCATCTCGTCACCGATGTCGGCACGAACCTGCTTCTCCACGCTGTCGCCCACGGCTGCCTCCATCGAAGCGCGCCATGCGTCATCGGGCACGACCACCGTCATACCCAGGCCCTTCAGTGTTTCGATGCGCTCTGCCTCCTGGCTGGCGTTGTCCGCGCTGACGTTGGCAGTGCAGGTGGCGATGGCCTCGTCAAAAACAGCGCGCAGCCCGTCGCTCAGGCCATTGTACCAATCGGGGTTGACGATCCACACCGAAACGCTCAGGATATGGCGGGTATCCACCAGATAGCTATTGACCTCGTAGATCTTGCCGTCGTGGATCGTGCTGATGGGGTTTTCCTGACCATCCACAGTGCCCTGCTGCAGGGCGGTGAACAACTCGGCGCCGCTCATCGGGGTGGCGTTGCAGCCCAGGCTGTTCCACAGCAGCATGTGGTTGTTGTTCTGCATGGTGCGGATCTTCAGACCCTTCATATCCTCATAGGAGTTCACGGGCTTGTTGGCGGTCATCCAGCGGAAGCCGGTAACGGAAGTACCCACCAGCTTGATGCCCACCTGGCCGCAGGCATCGTCCAGCGTCTGGACAAAGCCCTCATCGTTCAGCACTGCCGCACTGGCTTCGCTGCTCCCGAACAGGAAGGGGATGTCAAAGATCTCGCACTGGGGGACGTAGTTGGACAGGGTAGCCGCGTTGGCAAAGCACATGGTGATGTTGTTGCCCTGTGTGCTCTCGATGGCCGTGGTCTCGCCGCCCAGCGTGCTGTTGGGATAGATCTGCACGGTCACAGCACCGCCGGTCTTGGCGGACATCTCTTCTGCAAAAGCCAGCAGGTTCTGGTGCTCCGGGCCATCCTCAAACAGGGAGTGCGCAACCGTGATGGTCATCTGCTCAAAGCTGCCTGCTTCTGCGCCGCCTGTGGCGGAAGACCCGGCAGCGGGCTTGGATGAAGCGGCCGGTGCGGAAGAGCCACCGCATGCAGCCAGACCCAGAGCGGCTACCGAAATACCAGCAGCCTTGAGGAAATTGCGGCGAGATACCTTTTTCATAATGATTCTCCTTTTTCTCTTGGTTGTATTTCCAAACGGCACACAGTTGCCGTTTCGTACCATCAATAATGCTCCCGCATGAACTTCCAGCGCAGCGCCCAGCCTTCGTCAAAGGCCTCCGGTGTGCCGTTCATGGGCAGGGTCATAAAGCCATGACTGCACCCTGCAAAGACGTGGACCTCAGTTTCTATGCCGGCTTTTTTCAGGTTTTCGCCGTAAGCCAGCGCGGGCTTGGTCAACGCGTCGTGTTCAGCCAGAACCAGCAGCGCCGGCGGGAAGCCGGTATAATCCTGTACCAGGACGGTGGAGGCCATGGGATCAAAACGGTCCTCGTTGTTTTTAAGGTAGCACAGGTTGAAAAATGCGCCGTTGTCCTTGTTGTACAGATCCAGTCCAGCAGGAATTTCCGTCCAAAGCGGCGGGTCGCGGAAATCCACCGGAGGATAATCCAGCACCTGACCGCAGAGCTTGAACTCTTTGCGCTGGGCCGCCATGGCACACAGGCCAGTGGAGAGGCCCGCGCCTGCGCTGTGGCCGCCCACCATGATGCGGGTGGGGTCGATGCGCAGCTCCTCCGCATGGCGGACCGCCCACTTGATCGCACCGTAGCACTCCTCCAGCTGATATGGGAACTGGAACTCCGGCGCCAGACGGTAATCCACATTGATCACCTTGCAGTCCACGTTCAGAGCCGTCAGGCGGCAGTACTTGTCGTCAAAGTCGCCGTTGCCACAGGTGAATCCGCCGCCGTGCATACACACATACAGCGGCAGGATCTTCTCCGCGTTTTTCGCTGCGGTATAGATCTGGATTCTGGTATCCGCCGCACCGGTCAGCTTGAGCCAACGTTCCTCATGCAGAACGCTCCCCTCCGGGGCCGGATTGCGCAGGACAATGGATTCGTTCTTCTGATCGAAAAGCTCCCGCTTGCGGAGCGTGATCTCCAACGCCTGCTCGTAAAGGGCCTGTTCCATAAAGCGTATCCTTCCTTCCTGTAATCCTCTTCGTTTTCGCAGAAGTTTGTCGAATTTCTTCAGCAAGACCAGTATACCGCAATACCGGTATACTGGTCAATAGGATAAGTCGCCAAAGTTCCCTTCCGCTTTTTGTGCTATTTGCACAGATTCCTTGAGGATTTTTTAACGATTTGACGATATTCATTCCGCCGCTTGACCGGTATACCGGTTTAGTGTATAATATATAAAATGGAAATTCACAAAATGAGCGAGTGACATTATGACCACATATAAACCTTTACAGGAAAAAACCTACGATCATCTCAAGGCGATGATCTCCAACGGGCAGCTACAACCCAACGTGATCTACTCCGAAACCAAGATGGCGGCAGAGATCGGCGTTTCCCGCACGCCTATGAAGGACGCACTTGTGCGCCTGAGCCAGGCCAAATACATTGATATTATCCCCAGCAAAGGCTTTTGCCTCCATCAGATGAGCAAGGAGGATGTCTGGTGTACCTATCAGGCGCGCACCGCGGTCGAGGGCTTTTGCGCGCTGAACCTGCGCATCCATCGGGATACCGAAAAGGGACGCCTGACCATCCAGCGCCTGGCAGAAAGCATTTCCAACATGGAGCAGTCCATCCAAAAGGGAGAGCCTCTCAACGTGATCTTGGAGCATGATCTGGTCTTTCACCATGAGCTAGTTCACTTTTCTCAAAATCCGGAGCTGATCCAGCTCTTTGAATCCTATAATCACCGCCTGTATGATATCGCCATGAAGAGTCTGGAGCAGCCTGGCCGCGCCGGGCGCGCACTGGACGAGCACCGCCAGATCTACGAGGATATCATCACCGACGGAGAGCTGGCCTCCAACCGCCTGTATGGAGATGTGATGTACCACATGACGGCCTCCCGCGATATTGCGCTAAACAGCTACGATTTCGCCTGAATTCCACCCCAAAGGTCTATGTTCCCTTTCCAGCAGCCTTATTGCACTGGGCAATTACGCCCGGCAAATGCTATTCCGTCTGCAAGTGCTCTTTTTTGTCTGCACCAAAAAATGAGATAGAGTTCCTTTTCAGAAAATCTATCTCATTTTTCTTTTGCCTTTCCGCACTGCCCCTATCCAGGCGGGGAATGTTCACATAATATCCAGCTCCCGCGCCGCCGGGCGCACCAAAAAAAGGCGCTCCCACCTCGCGGTGAGAGCGTCTCTCTGTTTTGAACGTTTTGGTAAAAGCGAAACTTACTTGATCTCGACCTTAGCGCCGACATCCTCCAGCTTCTTCTTGATGTCCTCAGCGTCAGCCTTGGAAGCCTTCTCCTTGATCGCCTTGGGAGCCCCATCGACCAGAGCCTTGGCCTCCTTCAGGCCCAGACCGGTGATCTCCTTAACAGCCTTGATGACCTGCATCTTGGTGGGGCCGACCTCAGCCAGAATGACATCGAATTCGGTCTTCTCTTCCTCCTCAGCAGCAGCCGGGGCAGCGCCGCCGGCAACCGGAGCAGCAGCAACAGCAGAAACGCCGAACTCTTCGCAGTAGGTATCGATGAGCTCTTTCAGCTCGAGAACAGTCAGGCCCTTAACGGACTCGATGATGGCAGTAATCTTCTCAGAAGCCATGGTAATAACCCTCCATTATACATTATTTTGTTGATTTTTGTGTTTTCGGTTCAGGCGGCAGCGGCGCAGCGGTTAAGCAGCGGGCTCCTCCTGCTTGTCAACGTAAGCCTGCATGGCAACGGCCAGACCAGACAGCGTGCTGGTAAGGGCGCCTGCAAACATGGACAGCATGCCTTCGCGGCCGGGCAGCTTTGCAATGGCAGCAGTCTCGGCTGCGCTCATCACCTTGCCCTCCATGAAGCCTGCCTTCACGACGAACTTCTTGGACTTGTCGCCGTCCTGGTATTTGCACAGGATGCGGGCGGCAGCCATGGGGTCCTCCGCGTGAGAGAATGCAACAGCGGTGTCGCCGGTGAAGGACTCGGTCAGGCCCTCAATGGAGGACCCCTTAACAGCCAGGCGCAGCATGGTGTTCTTTACAACCACATACTCGACGCCCGCCTCACGCAGCTCCTTGCGCAGCTTGGTGTCGTTCTCGACGTTGATACCGCCGTAGGCCACCACGCAGCCGGAAACCGCATTGTCAAACTTCGCCTTCAGATCAGCAACAAACGCCTGCTTTTCGGAAAGGATCTTTGCACTGGGCATTTCGGTTTCACCTCGTTTCAAAACATTTCTATCAAAAGCCGGAGCATGAAAAAAGCCTCTCTCCCGCGCACAGGCCGAGAGAGAGGCATAAAACCACGTTTATGCGTTTCTCGGCAGGCGGTAAAACTTTACACTGGACTCCAGCACCTGCTGTCTTAAAAACAGCATGAGTATTTTACCGCACAAACGCGGCATTGTCAAGAGTTTTTTCGCAAATCCGTGTGAAAATCAGACACCGTACTTCAGGGTGTTCAGGCGGATGCCGGGGCCCATAGTGGTGGCCACGGTCGCACTCTTGAAGTACTGGCCCTTGGCGGCGGCCGGCTTCGCCTTGGCGATGGCCTCCATCACAGCGTCCAGGTTGGTGTACAGCTTCTCTGCGCCGAAGGACGCCTTGCCCACGGGAACATGGATGATGTTCTGCTTGTCCAGGCGGTACTCAATCTTGCCGGCCTTGGCCTCCTTGACGGCCTTGGCCAGGTCGGGGGTCACGGTGCCGGCCTTGGGGTTCGGCATCAGGCCGCGGGGTCCGAGCAGCTTACCAAGGCGGCCGACGCGGCCCATCATGTCGGGGGTCGTGACGACAACATCGAAATCCATAAAGCCGCCAGCGATTTTGGCAATCAGCTCGTCGTCGCCCACGATGTCAGCGCCGGCCTCCTGGGCGGCGGTGGCAGCGGGGCCCTTGGCGATAGCGCACACGCGCACGGTCTTGCCGGTGCCGTTGGGCAGGACGACGGCGCCGCGGACCTGCTGGTCGGCATGGCGGCCGTCCACGCCCAGGCGGACGTGCAGCTCAACGGTCTCGTCAAACTTGGCGGAGGCGGTCTTGCAGGCCAGCTCCAGCGCTTCGTTCACATCGTACAGTTTGGTAGAATCGACCAGCTTTGCAGCGTCGATATAGTGCTTGCCGTGTTTCATAACTTTAATCCTCCTATGTGGTCTTGCGGGCCTTTAGCCCTCCCACTGTTTATGGCTCAGCCTTCGACGGTGATGCCCATGCTGCGGCAGGTGCCACGGATCATGCTGCACGCAGCTTCCACAGAAGCGGCGTTCAGGTCGGGCATCTTGGTCTTTGCGATCTCCTCCACCTGTGCGGCGGTGAGGGACGCGACCTTTTCCTTGTTGGGCTTGCCGGAAGCGGTCTGGATGCCCGCGGCCTTCTTGATCAGCACGGCAGCCGGGGGAGTCTTGGTGATGAAGCTGAAGGAGCGGTCGGCGTAAACCGTGATGACGACGGGGATGATATAGCCCATCTGGTTCTTGGTACGCTCGTTAAACTCCTTCGTGAACGCCATGATGTTGACGCCCTTCTGGCCCAGAGCGGGGCCAACAGGAGGGGCCGGAGTCGCTTTGCCGGCCTCGATTTGCAGCTTGATGTAGCCAGTTACTTTTTGTGCCATTGTAATGCACCTCCAAAAATCTGTGGTGAGTTGCGGCCCGCTGTCTGCGAGCCTCCCACGAGCATGTGCGCTGCACACGCTCTATAAGGACCGCACTGCGGTCTTACCAAATTGAAATTGCCGCCTGTCTACGGCAGCTCGACCTGCCCGATGTCCACCTCGGCGGGTGTCTCGCGGCCGAACATGTTGACGCGGAGCTTCACCTTGAAGCTCTCGGGGTTTACTTCCTCTACGACGCCCATAAAGCCTTCGAGAGGGCCGGACGTGATCTGCACGCTGTCTCCGGGCTTGAAATCCACGGTCAAACGCGCCTGCGTCTCCACGCCCATCTTTTCCACTTCCTCCGGCGTCAGGGGCACCGGCTTGGAAGCGGGGCCGACGAAACCCGTGCAGCCGCGCGTGTTGCGCACCACATACCAGGTATCGTCGTTCATGACCATCTTCACCATGACATAGCCGGGGAACAGCTTGCGCTCCACCATCCGTTCCTGCCCGTCCTTGATCTCCGGCACCATCTCGGTAGGCACCTTGACGTCGCAGATCAAATCTTGCAGGCGGCGGTTCTCCACCATGGTCTGAAGATCGGTGGCCACCTTGTTCTCATAGCCGGAATAGGTGTGCACCACATACCAGAGCGCCTGGTTGGATTGCTCTTCCATATTGGATAAACCTCCGTTTCTTCGGGATGATTCAGGCGCCGATAATGAGGCCCAGGAGGCCACCGAAGATGGCATCCAGAACGATCATCACGACGGCTGCGATCGCCACGACAACCAGAACGACGATGGTGTTGTTCTTGGTATCGGCCTTGCTCGGCCATACGACCTTTTTCAGCTCGCTTTTCGTATCACGGAAAAATTTTGCAACACGGGCACAGAAGCCCTTCACAGCGGCCTTTGCCCTGGCCACAAAGCCCGGTTTTTTCTCGGTTTTGCCTGCCATTTGCCGTCCGCCTTTCTTACTTGGTTTCGCGATGGATCGTATGCTTCTTGCAGAAGCGGCAATACTTCTTCATCTCGAGACGGTCAGGGTTGTTCTTCTTGTTCTTCGTGGTGTTGTAATTGCGCTGCTTGCACTCGGTGCATGCGAGAGTGATTTTCACTGTCATTTGTTGACACCTCCATTATAACGGTTGTTTTGAACCTCCCTCGGCTTGCGGGCGGCCTGCAAACAGGCGCACTTAATAACCCCGCAAAAGAGGTGCTATCATTCTATCACGTCTTGTCCATCCCGTCAAGCATATTTTTTTTATTTTTGTTTGCGATTTTTCGTTCGGACAGTGGAAACTCCCGCATTTTTATGGTA
>CAZYAX010000031.1:0-9944 GCA_964646195.1 uncultured Faecalibacterium sp.
GTGGGCGGCGCCAATGGCATCGGCCTGCTGGACATTGTGGAAAACCGCCTTGTGGGCATGAAGAGCCGCGGCGTGTATGAGACGCCGGGCGGCGCCATCCTCTACAAGGCCATCAACGTGCTGGAGACCATCACGCTGGACAAGGAGAGCGCCCACTTCAAGGCCCAGCTGGCCCAGAAGTACGCCGACATCGTGTACAACGGCCAGTGGTTCACCCCGCTGCGCGAGGCGCTGGACGCCTTCGCCAACAGCCTGGAAAAGACCGTGACCGGCGACGTGAAGCTCAAGCTGTATAAGGGCAACATGATCAACGCGGGCGTCACCTCCCCGTACACGCTGTACGACGAGCAGACCGCTTCCTTCGGCGAGGACGAGGACTACAACCAGGCGGATTCCGCAGGGTTCATCAACCTGTTTGGCCTGTCCATCAAGGAGCGCGCCAAGCTGAGCAAGAACTGGCCGGAGGCCAAATAAGCCGCCGCAGAACGCTTACCAGCCCTCTCCGGGCGTTCCTACACTTTCGCCCGGGAGGGATAAACAAACCGGCATTACTGCCGGCGGCACCGCCGCAGGAGAGCGATCCTCTGCGGCGGCTTTGCCGTTTTTTCCAGGTGACCTTTGAATAAAAAGCTTTGCACGCATTCCGGTGACTGCGGCGCGCATCCGGCGTTGCGGAAATGCTCGTTGATACACAAAGCGGCAACCGCGCTTTTCGCTTGGCCAGCTACATGCCTCGCCCGCCGGCCTGCGCACCCGATCGAATCAGAGGTTCTCTGAACACAAGAGGAGAGTAACCATGGCAGAACAATTATGGAAGGGCCGTTTTTCCAAGGCGGTGGATTCCCGCGTGAACGACTTTAATTCCTCCATCCGCTTCGACCAGCGGATGATCGCCCAGGATATGAAGGGCAGCGGTGTGCATGCCGCCATGCTGGCGCGGCAGGGCATTATCTCGCAGGAGGACTGCGAGGCCATTTTGAACGGGCTGGCCTCCATTGCGGACGACCTGGCCACCGGCGCGCTGGAGATCGACCCCGCCGCCGAGGACGTGCATACCTTTGTGGAGCAGACCCTGACGGCGCGCATCGGCGATGCGGGCAAGCGGCTGCACACCGGCCGCAGCCGCAACGACCAGGTAGCGCTGGATATCCGGCTCACGCTGCGGGATTACAGCAAAAAGCTCCAGTGCTACATCGTGCAGCTCATCGAGGTGCTGTGCAAAAAGGCAGGGGAGAACACTGCTGCCGTCATGCCGGGCTACACGCACTTGCAGCGCGCCCAACCCATCACCTTTGGCCACGCGCTGATGGCCTATGTGTGGATGCTGCTGCGCGATTTGCAACGCTTTGAGGATGCGACCCGCCGCATGGACGCGCAGTGCCCGCTGGGCAGCGGCGCGCTGGCCGGCACCACCTATCCGCTGGACCGGGAATTTACCGCACACAACCTCGGCTTTGACGGCCCCTGCCAAAACAGCCTGGACGGCGTTTCGGACCGGGATTTCTGCATCGAGCTGGCGTCGGCCATTTCCATCTGCATGATGCACCTGTCCCGCCTGTCGGAAGAAATTATCCTGTGGTGCAGCTGGGAGTTCAAGTTCATCGAGCTGGACGACGCCTTTACCACCGGCTCGTCCATCATGCCGCAAAAGAAAAACCCGGACGTCACCGAGCTGATCCGCGGCAAGACGGGCCGCGTGTACGGCGACCTGAACACGCTTCTGGTGATGATGAAGGGCATCCCCTTGGCCTACAATAAGGATATGCAGGAGGACAAGGAGGCCATCTTTGATGCGGTGGACACGCTGGAGCTGTGCCTCAAGACCATCACCCCCATGCTGAACACCATGCGCACCCTGCCGGACAATATGCGCCGCGCCGCCGCCAAGGGCTTTATCAACGCGACCGACTGCGCCGACTACCTCACCAAGAAGGGCATGCCCTTCCGCGATGCGTACAAGCTCACCGGGTGTATGGTGTCGGACTGCATCGCCAGGGACAAGGTGCTGGAGGAGCTGACGCTGGACGAGCTCAAGGCCTACAGCCCGTTGTTTGAGCAGGACGTATTCGACGCCATCGACCTGGTGCAGTGCTGCGAGGGCCGCGCCAGCTACGGCGGGCCCACGGCCGCCAGCGTCGAACGCCAGATCACGGACGCGCTGGCTCGCATCGATGTGTGGGAGGCGGCCTACCATGACTAAGTATAAGGTGTTCATCGACGGCTCGTCGGGCACCACGGGCCTGCGCATCGCGGACCGGCTGGCCGCACGGCCGGAGATCGAGCTGCTCGCCATCTCCGCCGATGGCCGCAAGGACGTCCACGAGCGCGCCAAAGTGATTAACCGCGCGGATTTGGCATTTTTGTGCCTGCCGGACGCGGCGTCCAAAGAGGTGATGCCGCTGGTGGACGAGGGGGTCAAGATTCTCGACACGTCCACGGCCTTCCGCACGGCGCCGGGGTGGGTATACGGCTTCCCCGAGCTGCGCGGCCAACGGGAAAAGATCCGGCGCTCCAACCGTGTGGCGGTGCCGGGGTGCTACGCCAGCGGGTTTATCAGCCTGGCGCGGCCCTTGGTAGAGCTGGGGCTGGCCCCGGCAGGCTACCCGTTCAGCTGCACGGGCATTTCGGGCTACAGCGGCGGCGGCAAAAAGATGATCGCCGAATACGAGAGCAGCGAGCGCCCGGCCCACAGCAAGCTGGACGCACCCAAGAGCTACGGCCTCACACTGGCCCACAAGCACCTGCCGGAGATGCAGGCAGTCAGCGGCTTAGAGCGCGCACCGGCGTTTGTACCGGTGGTATGCGACTACTACTGCGGTATGCAGGTGCTGGTGCCGCTGGACCTGATGCTGGCCGGCGCGACGGCGCAGCAGGTGGCAGATGGGTTTGCGTCCTACTACAAGGATGGCGTGACCGTAAAGGTACACGGGCTGAACGAGCCGCTGCCGGAAAACGGCCTGTACAGCAATGCGCTGGCGGGCAGCGACCGAATGGAGCTCTACTTTACGGTGAACGCCGCAGGAGACCAGATGATGCTGGTATCGCTGTTCGACAATCTGGGCAAGGGTTCTTCCGGCGCGGCGGTACAGTGCATGAACATCATGCTGGGGCTGGAGGAAACGGCCGGGCTGGAATGAGGCCGGCCGGGATGAAGCGGTAAGGGCGAGGCGGTTTGGCAGGCACACCCATGCGTTACAGGCCGTTACCGGGCTTGTAAGTACAAGACAGCCCCTATGCTCGTTTGAAAAATGCTTAGCCGGTGCGGAACGCGCCGGCATATAAAAAGTTCTTTGCCAGGCTTTCTTTCAAGAAAGCCGAAAAAGGCCGAAAAAAACCTTCGTCAAGAGGGAGGAACCAACATGAAATATAAAGTAGTACCGGGCGGCATCTGCGCGCCCAAGGGCTTTTCGGCGGCGGGCGTACACTGCGGCATCCGCAAAAGCCACGATAAACTGGACCTTGCGCTCATCAAGGCAGACGTGCGCTGCGCCGCGGCGGGCGTGTACACCACCAACAAGGTCTGCGGCGCGCCCATCAAGGTAGACCGCGCTCACCTCGCGGACGGGTACGCGCAGGCCATCCTCGTCAACAGCGGCAACGCCAACACCTGCGCGGCCAACGGCGTCGATCTCGCCAACGCATGCTGCGCGCTGGTGGGCGAGGCTCTGGGCATCCCTGCGGAGGACGTGCTGCCGGCATCCACCGGTGTGATCGGCCAGCCCATGGAGATCGCCCCTTTTGCGGCGGGCATCCCGGAGGCGGCCGCAAAGCTGGCCGCCAGCGCGGCGGGCAGCACCGCCGCCGCCACCGCCATCATGACCACCGACACCCACAAAAAAGAATACGCCATCCAGTTTGAGCTGGGCGGCAAGGTATGCACCGTGGGCGCCATCGGCAAGGGTAGCGGCATGATCGCGCCCAATATGGCCACCATGCTGGCCTTTTATACCACCGACGCGGCCGTGAGCCCCGCGCTGCTGCAAAAGGCGCTGCGCGCCGTCGTGCCCGGCACCTATAACCAGATGAGTGTGGACCTCGATACCTCCACCAACGATACCCTTATCATTATGGCCTCCGGTTTGGCCGGTAACCCCGAGATCACCGAGGAGGATGCCGGTTATGCGGCCTTTGTGGCCGCACTCACCGCCATTGCCGAGCATATGTGCGCCGAGCACGCGGGCGACGGCGAGGGCGCTACCCATCTCATCACCTGCGAGGTCCGCCACGCGCCCGACCTCAAAACGGCGCGGGCCGTCTCCCGCAGCGTGGTGTGCTCCAACCTGTTCAAGGCCGCCGTATTTGGCCGGGACGCCAACTGGGGCCGCATTTTGTGCGCCATCGGGTATACGCCCGGCGATTTTTCCATCGATCAGGTATGCGTGTGGCTGTCCAGCGCGGCGGGCGAGGTGTATGTGTGCGAGAACGCGGCCTACCACCCGTACAGCGAGGAGGAGGCCGCCAAGGTGCTGGCCGAGCACGATATCCTGGTGCGTGTGGATATGGGCACGGGCGAGGCCAGCGCCAAGGCCTGGGGCTGTGACCTGACCTACGACTATGTAAAAATCAACGGCGATTACCGCACCTGAAAAACGAGCGAGAAGGGATTCCTATGAAAAATGAAGAAATGGCCCTCCTGTTCTCGGAGGCGACCCCTTATATCCAAAAATACCACGGCAAGACCATGGTGATCAAATACGGCGGCAACGCCATGATCAACGAGGAACTGAAAAACGCGGTGATGAACGACCTCGTCACCCTCACGCTGCTGGGCGTGCGCGTCGTGCTGGTACACGGCGGCGGCCCGGCCATCAACGAAATGCTCAAAAAAGTTGGGGTCGAGAGCCGTTTTGCAGGTGGACTTCGGGTCACCGATGATGCTACAATGGAGATCGTACAGCAGGTACTGGCCGGCAAGGTGAACAAGGATCTTGTGGCCAAGCTCCGCGGCCGCGGCGTGGGCCTGTGCGGTATGGACGGCCAGATGCTGCGCTGCACCGAGCTGGACCCGCAGCTGGGCCATGTGGGCGAGATCATCCATGTGGACACCACTTTGATCGAGAGCCTTTTGGACAACGGCTATATCCCCGTGATCGCCACCGTGGGCATGGACGACCTGGGTCAGGCGTATAATGTCAACGCCGACACCGCCGCCGCGAAGATCGCCATTGCCCTCAAGGCCGAAAAGCTCGTGTCCATGACCGATATCTCCGGCCTGCTGCGGGATAAGAACGATGAGAGCACGCTGATCCCCGAGGTGGAGGTAAACGAGATCGAGGGCTACAAGGCTGCCGGCGTGATCGCGGGCGGCATGATTCCCAAGATCGGCGGCATGGCGGACGCCATCTATCAGGGCGTTCACGAGGCGGTCATCATCGACGGCCGTGTGCCCCACTCGGTGCTGCTGGAGACCTTCTCCAACCGCGGCTCCGGCACCCTGTTCTACCGCCGCAGCCACCGGGAATAACGCATAACAGGAGGGAAAAATCCGATGGATTCCGAAAAAGTCATCCGGCGGGACAACGACTATGTCCTGCACACCTATAAACGCAACCCCATCGTGCTGGAAAAGGGCTATGGCCTGCACGCTGAGGGTCCTGAAGGCCAGAAATATCTGGACTTTACCAGCGGCATCGGCGTAAACAGCCTGGGCTACTGCGATATGGATTGGGCCGAGGCCGTGTCCGCGCAGGCGCACAAGCTCCAGCACACGTCCAACTTGTACTATACGTCCCCCTGTTCCAAGCTGGCCAGGCGCCTGTGCAAGCGCACCGGCATGGACAAGGTGTTCTTCGGCAACTCGGGCGCGGAGGCCAACGAGGGCGCGATCAAGACCGCCCGCAAATACAGCTTCGACCACTACGGGCCGGGGCGCGACACCGTGATCACGCTGGTCAACAGCTTCCACGGCCGCACCATCGCCACGCTGACCGCCACCGGGCAGGAGGCGTTCCACAACTACTTCGGCCCCTTTAACGAGGGCTTTGCCTACGCCCCGGCAGACGATCTGGATGCGCTGAAGGCGATGGTGGACGAACACAGCTGCGCCGTGATGCTGGAGCTGGTGCAGGGCGAAGGAGGCGTGGTGGCGCTGGACTCCGAGTACGTCCACGCAGTGCGCGCGCTGTGCGACGAAAAGGACCTGATCCTCATCGTGGACGAGGTGCAGACCGGCGTGGGCCGCACCGGCACCTTTTTGTGCTGCGAGCACTACGGTCTCAAGGCCGATATCGTCACGCTGGCCAAGGGCCTGGGCGGCGGGCTGCCCATCGGCGCGGTGCTGGTGAACAGCAAGGTGGCTGGCGGCATGGGCCCCGGCACCCACGGCTCCACCTTTGGCGGCAACCCGGTGGTGTGCGCGGGTGCAAACGTCGTGCTGGATAAGCTGGACGAAAATGCGCTGGCCCACATCAACGAATGCGCCATCCGGCTGCGCGCCGGGCTGGCCAAGCTGCCCCATGTCACGGGCGTCTCCGGCATCGGCCTGATGGTGGGCATCGCGTTTGAGGACGGCATCTCCGCCGCGGACGTGCTGGCAGCCTGCCGCGAAAAGGGCCTGCTGGTGCTCACGGCCAAGACCCGGCTGCGCCTGCTGCCGCCGCTCGTGCTCAGCGAGCACGAGGTGGACGCCGCGCTGGCCATCCTGAACGAGGTGCTGGCCGCCATGCCTGCCGGCACTCCGGACTGAACACAAGGAGAAGGCCATGAAGCATCTTTTAAAAATGAGCGACCTCACCCGTGAGGAATTGTACCATATCCTGGACGTGGCCGATGAGCTCAAGGCTGCCCAGAAGGCGGGCGGCACGCCCCCGCTGCTGGCGGGCAAGAGCGTCGCGCTCATGTTCTCCAAGGCGTCCACCCGCACCCGCACCAGCTTTGAGGTGGGCGTGTACCAGCTGGGGGGCCTTGGCAACTATATGAACGCCAACACCGAGCTGCAATCCGGCCGCGGCGAGCCCCTCAAGGACACTGCCCGTGTGCTGGGCCGTTATTATGACAGCATCGTCTGGCGCACCTACCGCCAGCGCGACCTGGAGGAGTTGGCTGAATACGCCGGCGTGCCCGTGATCAACGGCCTTACCGACTACGCCCACCCCTGCCAGGTGCTGGCCGACCTGATGACCATCCGCGAAAAGTTCGGCCGGCTGGAGGGGCTCAAGCTCTGCTTTGTGGGCGACGGCAACAACATGGCCAACAGCCTGATCGTGGGCGGCCTTCTGGCGGGGATGCAGGTGGCCTGCGTGTGCCCACGCGCCTACCGGCCGGCGGCGGACGTGATGATGTTCGCCCATAAATACGGCAGCGCATTCGAGCTTTTGAGCGCGCCCGAACAGGGCGTGCGCGGGGCGGACGTGGTGGTCACGGCGGTGTGGAACAACTTTACCGCCGAGGCGGAGGCCGAGCGCCGCCTGCGGGAGTTTGCGGGCTACCAGCTCACCGGCAGCCTGCTGCGCAGCGCGCGGCCGGAGCACATGGTGCTGCATTGCCTGCCCGCCCACCGCGGCGAGGAGATCTCCTCGGCGGTGTTTGAGAGCCATGCGGACGAGATCTTCACCGAGGCGGAAAACCGCCTGCATGTGCAAAAGGCCGTGCTGGCGATCCTGCTGGCGGGCAAGTAAAAGAACCGTTGGACCGGCCCGGAAGGATGCGGGCTGAGGCCATGCCGGCCGGGACGCCGGCCGCAGTGGGCGCAGAGGCCCCGGACTCAAAAGGATGAGACGCCGCCGCGGCGAGGGCCTGCGGCGGTGTTTTGCCTTCGCGCGCATCCGGCCCCAAACCGCCCTGCGCCCGGGCCCGGGCCGGGAAATTGCGCGAAACGAGGCGGAAAAAGCGGATTCATAAAAAGTTCACTCCGCGCTCATATGCAGTTTCTATTTTTCTGATACAACTGCAACAGAGTTTTACAGCCCCGGCTGCCGCAGGCCCTCGGGGCAGCCAAGGGGGAAAACTGCGATTTTGAAGAAAAAGGCAGCCGGAACTTTGCAAAATATCTGGCAAAGACGGGCGGGATATGCTATAATGCTGATATATGGCCGTTCGGGCCGGGCGCAGCTCGGGTATACGGCGGCAGGAAAGGAAATGTGCAGACCATGAAGATCGGATTTACCGAATTGCTCCTCATCATCGTCGTTGCCTTTGTGTTCATCGGGCCGGACAAACTGCCCGCCTATGCGCGCAAATTCGGCAAGATGCTGGCGGAGCTGCGCCAGTATACCGGCGCGGCCTCCAAGGAGATCAAAGAAAATATCGTGGAGCCGCTGGATGAGATCCAGCAGCCGCTCAAGGAGGCTATCGCCCCGCTGACCGATATCAAGAAAGACATCGACGACAGCGTAAAAGACGTGACCAAGAGCTTTAGCGGCATCGGCAAGACCAGCAAGGCCAAGGCGGAGGCGGAAGCCGCTGCCGAGGTAGAGCCGGTGGAAGAGCTGGAGGAGTTGGAGCCGGCCCCTGCAACAGCTGAGGCCCCCGCTGCGGCGGTAGAAACGTCCGTTTCGGCCGCCGAAGCGCCTGTGGTAGCCGAAGCGCCCGCGGCTCCGGCCGAAGCCCCCCAGCCGGAGGCTCCCGCTGCCGAAGCTCCTGCTGTGGCTCCAGCCGAGACCCCCAGGCCGGAGGCTGCTGCCCCGGCCGATGCCTCAAAGCCGCAGGCCCCTGTGGCAGCGCAGGCCGCCCCGGCCGCAGCTGAAGCTGCCCCGGCCGCCGCGCCTGCGCCCCAGGCATAAACGATCCGGCGCACGGCCGGAGCCCCTACTTACAGCACCCGCTCTTGCGGTTGCCGGATAGACGAAAAGCCGCCTTTGCGGCGGCACAGCAAAACAAAAGGAGAGCTTTATTATGAGAATTAGCACGAACGAATTGATTATTGTCCTGGTGGTTGTCCTGATTATTTTTGGACCCAAGAACCTGCCGAAGCTGGGCAAGATGTTCGGCAAGACCATGAAGGGCTTTAAGGAAGGCATCAACGACGACGAGGACGATGAGGCCGCAAAGGAGAAGAAGGCATCTGCAAAGGATAGCGACGAGGAATAAATGGCTACAAAACTGAAACGCAAAAATGCGCCGGAGGTTTTGGAAGAAGACGGCAGCATGACGCTGGCCGGCCATCTCAAGGAGCTGCGCAATCGCCTGTTGGTCTGCGCGCTGGTGTTTGTTGTAGGAACCGTGTATTTCCTGACCATCTCGGACAGACTGGTTGACCTGCTTACGGCAATGGCGATCAATAATGCCAACTATACGTTTGTATTCCTTGCCCCGCAGGAAAAGCTGATGCAGTATTTCCGTCTGTCGCTGCTGGCGGCGGTGGTGGTGGATATCCCGGTGGTGCTGTACCAGGTGTACGCCTTTGCAAAGCCCGGCCTCAAAAAGAGCGAGCGCTTCTTCTTTGGGCTGGTGCTGTTGTTTGGCCTGATCCTGTTCTGCATTGGCGTGCTGTTTGCCTATGTGGTCACACTGCCGTTTATGCTGAACTTCCTGGTCACGCTGGAAGGCACGGAGTACATCACGGCAAGCATCAGCATCGAAAACTACATCAACCTGTGCCTGACGATCTTCGTCATATTTGGCTGTGTGTTTGAGATGCCGCTGATCACGATCATCCTGTCCCGCATGGGCATCGCAAACCCGGAGATCATGAAGAAGGGCCGCGGCGTTGCGATCGTGCTGTGCTTCTTTGTGGCAGCTGTGATCACGCCGCCGGATATCGTTTCGCAGATCATGGTGGCTCTGCCGATGATTCTGCTATACTTCGTCAGTATCTTCCTGAGCGGGGTGTTCTACAAGCCCCGGTCGGACGACGACGAGGACGACGATGAGGATGAGGAAGAGGACGGAGACGGCGAGTAAAGCGCCGCCACGCCCTGCGCGTATTTTCACGCGCCTCCCTTGAGGAGGCGCGTTTTTTGCTGCCTGCGGCTATAAATTTCGCAGTGTTTGTGCTATACTATATA
>CAZYAX010000032.1:0-9869 GCA_964646195.1 uncultured Faecalibacterium sp.
GCCTTTTGCAGCGCTTCGTAGGCCGCATCCTCATTTTCGGTGCGCACCAGAAGGGAGATATCCAGATCGCTCGTGGTAATCAGCAGCACCTCAATGTCTGCAATCGCCAGCGCGTTCAGCGCGCGGGCCGCAACGCCGCAGCTCGTGACCATCTCCTCACCAAACAGGTTCAGCTTGGAGTAGCCGACGCTGATGAGCGGGGCAGCCTTGGCATCCTTATCCAGGTTGGCGGCCGAGACCGCCTTCATCACCAGCGGCAGGTCCCTGCTGGCGGCGGTAAAGCTGAAGTCGATGCTGGTGCCGTGCGGGGCGCTTTGGCTGATCATGTCCACCACCACGCCGGTGTCCGCAAGAATTTGCAGATAGCGTGCCAGGCTGTTGCCCTTGAAGGCGGCGTCCGGGACGGTGATCATCATAAGGCTGGGTTCGATGTTGATTTTAGATACTCCGTACATAAAAGAACACTCCATTCTGCCCGGTAGGGCGTAAATTATCGTGCTTACCGGCTCACACGGGCACGGGGCCTTTGGCAGGGCCGCACGCTGCGATAAGCATACAAACTATTTTTTAGTCCAGGGTAAGAAACTCCGCGTCGATGTATTTTTCGGCGGTTGCCTTAATGTAATCGTAGCTGAAATCACCGTAGCTGGCCCGCACGCCGTGGGCTGCCGCCAGCTCCTGCGTGTAATCGCAGAACAGGTATGTGCATACATCCGCTTTATTGCGGCCATAGTGGGTCACAGTCGGGTGGAGCTTTGGCTCCTGCACCGAAAGGGTAACTGTGCCATCCGGGTCGGTCACCTTGACCAGACGGAGGGAGAGAATGGCCCCGATCAGCTGGTCCTTGTGTTCTTGGGTGCTGATGAAGTTGCCCAGCGAGTAGGCCACAAAAACCCTGCGGCCGTCCTCTGCGGTGAGCCATCCGGCGTTTTGCAGCACATGCGGGTGGGTGCCGACGATCACGTCCGCGCCCCAATCCGCCAGCTTTTGCGCCAGGGTGCGCTGTGCCTCCGAGATGGTGTGGCTGTCCTCCACGCCCCAGTGGGTGCCCACTACTACAAAGTCCGCCAGCTGGGCCGCAGCGCGCACCTGCCGCTCAATTACATCCGTCTCAGAGGTATAGATCACGTTGGCCTCCATCTGGGAGTTATAGGGGATGCCGTTGGTGTGCTCGGTGTAGGCCAGATAGGCAATCGTGATGCCATTTACGGTTTGCAGCGGGATGGAGCCGTAATCCTCCTCGCCGTACCACAGGCCAGTGGTGACGGTATCCTCCGGCATCGTATCCCAAAAGCGCAGCGTGGCGGCAATGCCCTTGCTGCCCTTATCATAGGTATGGTTGTTGGCAAGGTTGAACACCCGGATGCCTGCCCGGTACAGCGCCCGGGCACACTCACCCGGCGTGGAAAAGCGGGGGTAGGTGGAGGGCTCCAGCTCATCGGTACAGAGGGTCTCCTGGTTGATCCAGTTCACGTCAAAGCTCGCGTAAAAGGGCTTGACCTGCTCGTAGCAGTAGTCAAAGCTGTAGTCCTCTCCCGCACCGGCCCGCTGTGCCGCCTGCTGGTAGATCTTCTGGTGGATCAAGTTGTCTCCCGTCGCCGAAAAATCCACCTCTGCCACCACCGGCGTCGGCTCCGGTGCCGGCGTGGGAGTGGGGGACGGCGCCGGCTCGCGGGAAGCTGCCGGCGGGTCCGGCTGCACTGCCTCGACGGACATCCTCGCACGCCATCCTGCCCAGAAAAGCAATGCGGCCACACAAAACAAAACCGCCGCCGCGCCGGCCCGCCGCAGATAGACCCGCCGCTTTCGCGCAGACCTCCCGTGCGGCTCCGGGGAAGAGTGGTTTTCCATTCCATATCACCTCCTGGCAAAAAGGAAATCCTCTGGCATGGGAGAGCATCCCCTCCTGTACACGCGCCCCTGCGCCGCGTGTATTGACACACACGGCCAAACAGAACACGCCGGGCTCTCCCTCCTGTGCCACAATCCTGCACCGGCATCAGCGGCCGGCGATCAGGTCGCCCATATTGTACAAGCCAGGCTCTTTTTTTGCAAGATATACGGCGGCATTGATTGCGCCGTTTGCAAAAATGTTTCTGGAATAAGCGGTATGTTTTAGGGTGATCACTTCATCCGGGCCGCAGAACAGCACCTCGTGGTCGCCCACGATGCTGCCGCCTCGCACCGAGCTGATTCCCAGCTCTCTGGGATCGCGCTTTTCATGCACAGAAGCGCGGTCGTACACATAATGGTACGCGCCGTCGTTCACTTCGTTGACCGCATTGGCCAGCATATAGGCCGTGCCGCTGGGGGCGTCCACCTTATTGTGATGGTGCTGCTCGATGATCTCCACATCGTAGTTCGTTCCCAGCACGGCGGAGGCCCGCTTGCACAGATCCACCAGCAGGTTGATGCCCATCGACATATTGCCGCTTTGCAGCACCGGCACCTCGCGGGAAAGTTGCACGATCTTGAGCTGGGTCTCCTCGGGCAGGCCGGTGGTGCAGATCACGGCAGGCAGCTTATGCTGTGCGCAGTAGGGCAGGGCGCGGGCCACCGCGGCAGGGGAACTGAAATCGATCAGCACATCGCCCTTGCCGTCCAGCTTTTCCAGGCTGTCGTAAACGGGGATGCCGCACTGACAGCCGTCTGCCAGGTCGATGCCGGCCACTACGCGGCAGTCCTCCCGCTGGGCGATCATGTCGCAGAGCACATGGCCCATGCGGCCCTTGATGCCCTGAATAATAATGTCGGTCATTGTGTTCTCATCCTTTCTTCTTAAACGCGGTTCAAAAGCAGCGCTTTTGGATGCGGCGAATGCCCGGAAGCGGGATCTCTTGCCGGGCATTCGCGCAATTTATCAGTCCTTTACCAGGCCGGCAGCCTTCAGCGCGCCATCAATCTGTGCCTTTTTGGCCTCCGAGGGTTCCACCAGCGGCAGACGGCACCGGCCCGCCTGCCAGCCCAGCACGTTCATGGCGTACTTGACCGGAATGGGGTTCACATCGCAGAACATCGCATCGCACAGGGGCAGGGCCTCCAGCTGCAAAGCGCAGGCCTTTTGGACGTCTCCGTCAAACCACGCCTGGCAGCAGCTGTGCATCAGCTCCGGCGCAATGTTGGACACCACGCTGATTACGCCCTTGCCGCCCAGTGCCAGCAGCGGCACCACCTGGTCGTCGTTGCCGGAATAAAGGTTCAGCTCGCCGCCGCACAGCGCCGCGATCTTGGCTACCTGGGCAATGTTGCCGGAAGCCTCCTTGATGCCGTTCACCAGCGGATGGCGGCTCAGGATCTGGGCGGTTTCGGGCTCAATGTTCAGGCCAGTGCGGGAGGGAACGTTGTAAAGGATTACCGGAATGCCGCCGGCTTCGGCCATGGCGGTAAAATGCGCCACAAGGCCGGCCTGGCTGGTCTTGTTGTAGTAGGGCGTAACCATGAGCAGGGAGTCCGCACCGCAGTCCGCCGCGCCCTTGGCCAGCGCGCAGCCGTGGGTGGTGTCGTTGGAGCCGGCGCCCGCAACGACCGGCACGCGGTGTGCCACGGTGTCCACGGCGAACTTGATCGTCGCCAGCTGCTCGCTGTCCGTCATTGTAGAGCACTCGCCTGTGGTGCCGCAAATGACGATCGCGTCCGTACCGCGGGCGATCTGATCCTCAATAATGCGGCCCAGCTCTTCAAAGTAGACGCTGCCGTCCTCGTGCATCGGTGTGACGATCGCAACGCCGGCGCCGGTAAAAACGGGCTTTTTCATAAAACAGGACTCCTTTGTATCATAAAAGTGAAGAAAAAACGCTTGTTACCCGCCGGCCCTGCGCAGAGCGCGCGAAGCGCCGCGGGAAAAAACTTTGTGGGACTTGATAGAGCTTGCGTAAAATGCGCTGTGAACGCCGGAGGGCGTTAGTCCAGATATCCCTTGGCCGCCAGCAGCTCCGCCAGCAGTACGCCGCCGCCGGCAGCGCCGCGCAGGGTGTTGTGGCTCATGCAGGCAAACTTGTAGTCAAACAGGGCGTCCTCCCGCAGGCGGCCGATGCACACTGCCATGCCGTTTTCGGTGTTGCGGTCCAGCTTGGGCTGCGGGCGGTCGTTTTCCTCAAAGTAATGCAGGAACTGCTTGGGCGCGCTGGGCAGACCCAGCTCCTGAGCAGGGCCGCGGAACTCGGCCCATGCCTGCAGCATCTGCTCCTTGGTAGGCTTCCTGTCAAAGCTGACAAAAACCGCTGCGGTATGGCCGTCCGAGACCGGCACGCGGAAGCACTGCGCCGTGATCACCGGCCTCTCGGCGCAGATGATCGCATTGCCCTCAATATGGCCCCACAGCTTGAGCGGCTCGCGCTCGCTCTTCTCCTCCTCGCCGCCGATGTAGGGGATCACGTTGTCGAGGATCTCCGGCATCTGATCAAAGGTCTTGCCCGCGCCGGAAATGGCCTGATAGGTGCATACCAGCGCTTTGGAGACGCCGAAATCCTTCATCAGCGGGTGCAGGGCGGGCACATAGCTCTGCAGGCTGCAATTGGACTTTACGGCGATAAAGCCGCGCTTGGTGCCCAGGCGTGCGCGCTGGGCGGGGATGATTTCCACATGGCCGGCGTTGATCTCCGGCACCACCATCGGCACGTCCGGCGTAAAGCGGTTGGCGCTGTTGTTGGAAACCACCGGGCACTCCGCCTTGGCATACGCCTCTTCCAAAGCCTTGATCTCGCTCTTAGGCATATTGACTGCGCAGAAGATGAAATCCACCTGGGAAGCGATTGTTTCCACCTGGGAGGCGTCCTGCACGACCATTTTCTTCACGCTCTCAGGCACGGGCACCGCCATCGCCCAGCGGCTGCCCACCGCGTCCTCATAGGTTTTGCCTGCGCTGCGGCCAGAGGCCGCCACAACCGTGAGCTTGAACCAGGGATGATTCTCCAGCAGGGTAACAAACCTCTGCCCGACCATGCCGGTAGCGCCTACAATGCCGACTTTATATTGTGCTTTCATTTTCCCAATACCATTCCTTTCCCAAAAACAAAATCGCCGCGCCCGGACCACCGGGCACAAAACGCTGCTTGCAAAGTGAGCATCTATGCAATATAATAGATACTGTTTATACAGATTTTATGATATCATTGATACGGTGTCCGTGTCAAGAATCGGAAAGGCAAATGCAAAGCATGTTAAAATCAGAATTTTGGTACGATTTGCCGAAAGAGCAGATTGCTCAAGAACCTGTAACCCCCCGCGACGCGGCCCGGCTGATGGTACTTCACCGAGGAAACGACAAGATCGAGCATCGCATCTTCCGGGATCTGTCAGACTATCTTATGCCAGGCGACCTGCTTGTGGTGAATAATTCCAAGGTGCTGCCCGCGCGGATCATCGGCACCAAGCACCCTACCGGGGCATTGTGCGAGCTGCTGCTGCTCCGGCAGGTGAAGGGCGACCAGTGGGAGTGTCTGGCAAAGCCCGGCAAGCGGATGCAGCCCGGCACGGTGGTACATTTCGGCGACGGCAGTCTGACGGCCACGGTGGACCAGACCATGGAGGACGGCAACAAATACGTCACCTTCTCCTACGATACCGAGACCCTCTACGAAAAGCTGGACGAATTTGGCAAAATGCCGCTGCCGCCCTACATCACCAAGCAGCTGGAGGATCAGAGCCAGTACCAGACCGTTTATGCCAAGGAGCTGGGCAGCGCAGCAGCCCCCACCGCCGGGCTGCATTTTACGCCGGAGCTGCTGGACTCCCTGCGTGCGAAGGGCATCGGCATTGCGGAGGTCACGCTGCATGTGGGCCTGGGCACCTTCCGCCCGGTGAAGGAGGACGAGATCACCGACCACAAGATGCACAGCGAGTGGTACTCGGTGAGCGAGGATGTCGCACAGAAGATCCACGAAGCAAAGGCCGGGGGGCATCGCGTGATCGCGGTGGGCACCACCAGCTGCCGCACGCTGGAGGCGGTGGCCGCGAAATACGGCGAGATCCGCGCGTGCAGCGGCAACACGGATATCTTTTTGTATCCGGGCGTCCCGTTCCGCTGCATCGACGGCCTGATTACAAACTTTCATCTGCCGGAGAGCACGCTCATTATGCTGGTGGCCGCTTTTTACGGCTACGAGCGCACGATGGCAGTGTATAAGGAAGCGGTGGAAAAAGGGTATAGATTTTTTTCTTTTGGCGATGCTATGATGATTTTTTGATTCTTATGAAAAAGCTATATATTCTTCTCATGCACACCCACACGCGGGTGTCCGAATTTGTCCGCCTGATGACCCGGTACAGCTATAGCCATGTGGCGCTTTCGTTTGAGGAGAGCTGCGAGGTGATTTACAGCTTCGGCCGGCGGGACGTCCACTCTGTTTTAAACGGCGGCCTTTCCGTCGAGCATCGGGACGGCGCGTTTTTCCGCACCTTTCCCCATGCCGAGTGCATCATATACGAGATAGCGGTGACCGAAGAACAATATGCCAGAGCCCGGCAGCTCGTGGAGTGGATGGAGCAGTTCCAGGAGATCTACCGGTACGATTTTCTTGGCATAGCGTTCCGTTTTTTGGGTTTTCCCGTCACTTTTCAAAACCGTTATGTATGCAGCTATTTCGTCGCATACGTCCTGGATCATGCCGGAGTATACCGTTTTCCCAAACGGGTATGCTTGATCCAGCCCAGAGATTTTTATGCGCTGGAGGGATTTCGGGAAATCTACCGGGGCCCGTATCTCGCCTGGTACTCCTTTGTACGGCAGAGAGCGGAAAGCCTGCCGCAATAACAACTCCCTGTCCGCAGGTGCGGGCAACGATAGATTGCACGGCTGTTCTCCGTGCAAAGGAAAGGATTTTATTACCATGCCCTCTCTCACTACCTTCCAGCTCCTGAAGCAGGAGCATACCGCCCGCCGGGGCGAATTTCGCACCGTACATGGCACCGTCCAGACGCCGGCCTTTCAGAATGTAGCCACCGCCGGCGCGATCAAGGGCGGCCTCTCAGCGCAGGATCTGAAAAGCATCGGCACGCATGTCATGCTGTGCAACACCTACCATCTCCATCTGCGCCCCGGCGACAAACTGGTGGCGGAGCTGGGCGGGCTGCACAAATTTACCCGCTGGGATGGCCCGATCCTCACCGACAGCGGCGGATTCCAGGTGTTCAGCCTGGCCAAGCTGCGCAAGATCACGGAGGAGGGCGTCACCTTTGCGTCCCACCTGGACGGTCACCGCATTTTTATGGGTCCGGAGGAAAGCATCCGGATCCAGTCCAACCTGGGCTCCACCATCGCCATGGCCTTTGACGAATGCGTGGAGAACCCGGCGGCCTATGAATATTCCAAGGCAAGCTGTGAGCGCACGACCCGTTGGCTGGCCCGCTGTAAGGCCGAAATGGCCCGTCTCAAGCAGGAGGGCCTGGCCACCAACCCGAACCAGCTGCTGTTTGGCATCAACCAAGGCTGTACCTTTGCGGACCTGCGCGTTGAGCATATGAAGGCCATTGCCTCAATGGAACTGGACGGCTATGCTATCGGCGGGCTGGCCGTGGGCGAACCGGCCGAGGTGATGTACGACATTATCAGCCAGGTGGAGCCGCACATGCCCAAGGATAAGATCCGTTATCTAATGGGCGTCGGTACGCCGGGCAACATCCTGGAGGGCGTAGCCCGCGGCGTGGATCTCTTTGACTGCGTGATGCCCAGCCGCAACGCCCGCCATGGCCATCTCAACACCTGGGATGGCATCATCAACATCAAAAATGCCAAGTATGAGCGGGACGAGCGCCCCATCGACCCGAAATGCGGCTGCCCGGCCTGCCGGAATTATTCCCGCGCCTATATCCGCCACCTGTTCAAGGCGGAGGAGCTGCTGGGGATGCGCCTGGCCGTTATGCACAATCTGTGGTTTTACAACCATTTAATGGAGCGCATCCGGAGTGAATTGGACGCGGGCACCTTTACGCAGTTCCATGACCGCTATGTAAAACAATTGGATACCCGAATTTAACAAATTGGCCTTGAAACTGACGGCATAACCGATTATAATAGCTTATATACGAATTTGAGAGGAGATTTCCCATGCAATTTCTGACGACTACTACCGAAAGCTACATCAGCCTGTTCTTTACGCTGGCGCTGATGATCGTCCTGCTCTACTTCATGATCTACCGCCCTCAGAAGAAGCAGGAAAAACGGGATGCCGAGCTTCGCAATAATCTGGAGATCGGCGACCAGGTCACCACCATCGGCGGCATCGTGGGCCGTGTCATTGCCATCAAGGACGATACCTTTGTTCTGGAGACCGGCAGCGACCGTGTGAAACTGCGCTTTGTCAAGACTGCGGTCGGCTCTGTGGAAAAGCTGGATATGAGCGGTGCCGTGAAGAAAGACGACAAAAAGTAATCCAAAAGAATGATCCCACCCCGCATAAAAGACGCGCCTTTCTGCATAGAGATAATGCAGGGAGGCGTGTTTTTATGTCGGCAAAGCATCAGGGTCTATCCTTTCCGTTGGGTATGCTGCTAGCCTTCGCCGGGGGCATGCTGTTGGCAGTCGGCGCGGCGGCCGCGCTTGCCATGCTAATGGTGTCGCAAAGGCTGGTTCATCCGGTGGTATGGCCGTTCGCAACGGTCGCTGTGTGCAGCGGCAGCCTGTTCGGCGGTTATCTTCTGGCACGGGGGCAAAAGAGCAATGGTCTTGCCTGCGGCGCGATTCAAGGCGCACTGTTTGCGGCGCTGCTGCTGGCCGTGGAGATTCTCAACGGCAATATCCCGGACGCCGCGCAGATCGCCCGGCTGCTGCTGGTGTTGCTATGCGGCTGCGCCGGCGGGTATTTGGGGCTGCTGCGTGCAGAAAAGGTGCGCCGCAAGCATTAGGCTGAACCGCACCGGCTTTATCCCGCAAGCCCGGAAAGGCTGCGGGATAAAGCTGCCGCCGGAACGCGTGACAGCGCATGATTAGCCGGGACTTTGTTCAGATCCCCGACCCGAAAGAAAAAGGAGAGACGGATCATGTGGGTTTATCAGGAAAAAAACGAAGCGGAAGGAAAACAGGCCGTACAATCACCGGCAGGGAAGTCAAACAAATCCATGGAGGCATTCTTTTCGGAGAAGGCCGGCCGCACGCCGGCACTACCGCAGCCGGCCATGCGGAGGGCGGCCCAAAGGCCGGATAAAGCGGCCAATCCCTCCCGTGCAGGGGACAAGCCAAGGGCAGCCATGCCCTCAGAAAAGCGTGTACCCGAAACCGAACCGGCACATTTTTCCGGCTCAGCTTCCCGACAACGCCTCGCCGGGCATGCAACCCAAGACTGCCTTCTGCTGGCGGCCGCTTATTTGTTCGGGACGGCGCTCTCCGGTGTGATGCAGTCCTTTTGCGAGGCAAAAGAGCTGGACATGCTCACTTATTACCTGCAAAGCTGGGGCGCGCTTTTTACGGTGCGGGATTTCCGTTCCGCCGCCGCGCTGTTCGGCGCCCAGTACTTTTCCGCAATGGGCGCCGTGACCTTGCTGCTGCTGTTTGGGCTGTGTGCCTTTGGGCCGCTTTTGATCTTTTTGTTCACCATGTTCTACGGGGTGGGGACCGGAATCGTGAGCCTTCAGCTGTTTTTGCAGCACACGGTATCGCAATATGCGGCTTACCTTGTTCTTTGGGGCGTCCCGGCGGCGGCCATGGCGGTCTGCCTGTGCTTTTTCGGCGCAACGGCGCTTCAGGTCAGCGTGCGGCTGCAGCACACGGCATTCGGCCGCAAAAACAGCGTGCCGGTTGCGTCCTCCGCGCGGCTTTTACTGGGGCAATATGTTTTGATCAGCCTTTTTCTGCTGCCGGTCTGCGGCGTGGCGGCGGCGCTGCTGTATATGTTGGCCGGGCATTGAGCTTCCTTCTGGCAGAAGCTTGCAGCCCG
>CAZYAX010000033.1:0-9742 GCA_964646195.1 uncultured Faecalibacterium sp.
TGCATAGGCTGCAGCCTCCCGGGCTGCTCTACGCACCGTGTTCCTTTTTTGTTAGACGAACACAGCCTGCACCAATACCATATAGAGGACCGTCCCCGCGCCGATGGAGAGCAGGATGTTCCGCTTCCACAGGTATGTACCCACCACGAGCGCGGTGGCGATCAGCTCCGGCAGCGCAAACGGCCAGGCGAGCACCGTGGTGCCCTTGAAGCAATAGACCACCAGCATCCCCATGGTCGCCCCTGGAAGCACGCCGCCCAGATATTCCAGCGCCTTTGGCGTTTTGCTGCTGTCGCGAAAAATAAAAAAGGGCAAAAAACGGATAAAAACCGTCACCGCTGCGATCACGGCGATCAACAGAAGACTGTGAATCCAATCGTTCATCCCTGCGCCTCCTTTGCTTTTCCCAGCACCGGACGCAGCAGCATCAGCACGGCGGCGATCCCCACCATGGAGGGGATCAGGAAACGATCCGCCCCAAAGAGCAAAAGGCACACAAAGGATACCCCCACACCCACCAGCGCAGGGGTCCGGCTCTCCTGCTTAAGCAGGTTGTCCGTGAGGATCACCACAAACAGCGCGGTCATGGCATAATCCACACCGGCGGTGTTAATGGTCACCACCTGCCCGAACAGCCCGCCAACCACGCTGCCAGTGATCCAATAGATCTGGTTGAGCAGAGTGATCCAAAGATAAAACAGATCAGGAGCCACCCCTTCCGGCACCTCACCGGTACAGACGAGGCTGTAGGTCTCGTCCGTGAGGCCAAAAATCAGGTAAGGCTTTACCCGGCCTATGTCCCGGTATTTGGCGAGCATTGAGATGCCATAGAACAGATGCCGCGCATGGATGAGCAGCGTCATCATGCCCGCCGTGAGCAGCCCCGCCCCGCTGGAGAGCAGGTCCACCGCGACAAACTGCATACTGCCGCCGTAGATGGTGAGGCCCATCAGGATGCCCCACAGGCAGTTATAGCCCTTGCTTTGCAGCAGCAGGCCAAAGCCAAAGCCCAGCACCAGATAGCCGGCCATCACCGGGATGGTGCGCGGGAAAGCCGCCCGAAGCGCTTTTTTCGCGTTCATACGGTTTCTTCCTTTACGAGCTCATTCAGGTCAAACGAATATTTTGCATGGCAGAAGTGGCACGCCACCTCGCAGTTGGGATCCTCGTCCCGCATTTTTTCCAGCTCCCTGCGGCCCAGGCTCAGCAGCATCTGCCGCGTGCGCGCGCGGCTGCAATCGCACCGGTAGCGCACGGTGTGCTCATCCAGAACCGTGGGCGCAAAGCCCGCCAGTGCCAGCTGCATGATGTCCTGCGGCGTCTTGCCGGCGTGCAGCAGCTCGGTGACGCTGGGCATGGAGGCAATGTTCCGCTCCAGCTGCGCTATTTCCTCGTCCGCCGCGCCCGGCAGCAGCTGTACCAGATAGCCGCCGGCGCATACGATGCTCAAATCCTGATCCACCAGCACGCCCAACGCGCACACGGTTGGGATCTGTTCGCTGTAAGCGTAATAGCTGGTCAGATCCTCCGCGATCTCGCCGGAGACCAGCGGTACCTGCCCGATGGTGGGCTCCTTTTGCAGGCGGTTATCCCGGATGACGGTGAGCACACCGTCCCGGCCCACTGCGCCGCCCACGTCCAGATGGCCGTCCGCACGGGGCGGCAGCTCCACCAGGGGGTGATCGATGCATCCCTTCACGCTGCCGGTGCCGTCGGTCGCGGCGATGAGGTTGCCCGCCGGACCGCCGCCGCTCACACGCAGCGTAACCGTATCCTTTACATCCTTGAGCATCACACCCATCATGGACGCGCCTGTCAAAAGGCGGCCCAGCGCCGCGCTGCAGGTGGCGCTGGTCTTGTGGATGCGCTCCGCCTCCCGGACGATCCCGGTCGAATCCACCCCGCAGAACACGATCCCACCGTTTTGCGACAGGCCACGGATCAGATTAGACATCCTGTTCTCCTCCCAGTTGGGTATAGTTTTTGACGGCGCAGAAGAAATAGCGCTCGCTGGCAGCGTCCAAGGGCCCAAAGGTCTCGCCATCGCACACCGATTCCAGCGTAAAGCCGTGCCGCTCCAGCGCCGCCCGGATCGTTTCCAGGTCGTATGTATACTCGCTGAACTCCTCGTGGAAGTTCTCGCCCGTCTCCCGGTACGCAATGTCCACCGTGATATCCACCCGGCGATCCGCCTCGTTGTAGCGGTTTTGCCACACGCAGGCGGCGTCCTCCTGCTCAAGGGTGAATGTATTGTCCCCCAGCACACAGCGGTGCTTGTAGGGCGTGTTCATATCAAAGAGGAAGAGCCCGCCTTTTTCCATAAAGAAGGCCGCGTTGGCGATCACGGTATCCAGCTCCGGGATATGGTTGAGCGTATCGAAGGTGGACACCGCCGCGCGGATGGTGCCGTATAAATCCAGGCGGCGCAGGTCCTGCCGGAGCAGCAGCAGGCTGCTGCCAAGCCCAAGCTGCTCGGCTTTGTCGCGCACGACGCACAGCATCTCCTCCGACTGGTCGATGCCGATCATATCGTACCCGGCCTGGGCCAGCATCAGGGTCAGCTCACCGGTACCGCAGCCGAGATCCGCCACGATGCCGTCCCGGATGCCATGGGCGTCCAGCGCGGCCTGGATGTGCGTATACAAGGCGTCATAGTCCGCCTCGCCGTTGAATTCATCGTAAAAGTAGGCAAATTCGTTGTACGCCATATCGTTTTACTCCGCATATTCCGCCGCCACGGCATCGTCCAACAAGGCTTGCAGGGCCGGGATGCCGTAGCCGCTCTCCGCGCTGGTCAAAACCACGCCGCGGCAGCCATAAGGCAGGCACAGCTTCTCAAAGCTCTCCTGCGCTGCGGCCAGCTGGCTCTTTTTCAGCTTGTCTGCCTTGGTCAGCGCCACCACGAACGGGATATCGTGGTAGTGTAGGTATTTGAGCATTTGCAGGTCGCCGGCGCTGGGCGCATGGCGGCAGTCCAGCAGCTGCACCAGCAGCGTGTGGCAGCGCCTCGCCTCGAAATAGCCGTTGATGAGGTCGTCCCACCGGTCGCGGTCCGCATTGCTCACCTTGGCATAGCCATAGCCGGGCAGATCCACAAAATAGCAGCCATCCACCGCATAAAAATTGATGGTGGCTGTTTTGCCCGGTGTGCCGGACACGCGGGCAAGGCTCTTGCGGCCGCACAGCTTGTTGATCAAGCTGGATTTGCCCACGTTGGACCTGCCCGAAAAGCTGATCTCCGGCCGGCCGCTCTCCGGCAGCTGGCTGGAAACGCCGTAGCTTGCAATAAACTCCGCTTGATTGTATTTCATCTGATGCCTCGCTTTTCAGCTCACAACGTCCTTTTGCGGCTGCTTTTCGGCCTGCGGCGGCACGAGCTTGCCCTCTGCGCCGGCCTTTTTGCTGCGCGGCCGGTGGGCCGCAGCCGCCTTGGGCTTGAGCAGCGCCACATTGAGCACCTGCGCCACGGTGGACATAGGCAGGAACTGGATGTTCTTTTTCACCTCTTCGTCCACATCATAGAGGTTGCACTCATTTGCCTTGGGGATCAGCACAACTTTCATCCCCTCACGGTAGGCGGCCATGCTCTTTTCCCGCAGGCCGCCGATGGGGATGACGTTGCCGTGCAGTGTGATCTCGCCGGTCATGGCAACATCGCCGCGCACCGGCATCCCCGACAGGCAGGAGATCAGCGCCGTGGTCAGCGTGACGCCCGCCGAGGGGCCGTCCTTGGGCACTGCGCCCTCCGGGGCATGGATATGCAGGTCACATTTTTTCAGCCGCTCCGGGTCGATGCCGTATTCTGCGGCGTGTACCCGCGCATAGGTCAGCGCCAGCTGGGCGCTCTCCTTCATCACATCGCCCAGCGAACCGGTCAGGATGATCTTGCCAGTGCCGTCGTCAACGACCTGCACCTCGATGGGCAACGTCTCGCCGCCCACGCTGGTCCAGGCCAGGCCGTTGGCAATGCCCACGGCATTGGTGCGGTTCAAAAATTCGGGCGGGTTGCTGCGGGGTCCCAGCAGGTCCTCCAGCATGGAGGTGGTCACAGCCACGCTCTGCACCTCGCCGGCGGCGATCTTGCGCGCGCACTTGCGCAGCACGCTGGTGATGGTGCGCTCCAGGTTGCGCACGCCGGCCTCGCGGGTGTAACCGTCGATCAGGCCGTACAGCGCCCCCTGGGAGAAGGTGACCCGGCCGGTCAACCCGCAGTTTTTGAGCTGCTTTGGAAGCAGGTGGCGGCGGGCAATGTTATATTTTTCCACGCGGGTATAGCTGGGCAGTTCGATGATGTCCATGCGGTCGCGCAGAGGGCCGGGGATGCCGCCAAGGTCGTTGGCGGTGGTGATGAACAGCACATGGCTCAGATCGTACGGGATATCCAAAAAGTGATCCTTAAAGGTGCTGTTCTGCTCCGGGTCCAGCGCCTCCAGCAGGGCGGCCGCCGGGTCGCCGCGGTAATCGTTGGCGAGCTTATCGACCTCATCCAGCAGCATCAGCGGGTTTTGGCTCTTGGCCGAGATCATCGCGCTGATGATCTTGCCCGGCATTGCGCCGATATAGGTGCGGCGGTGGCCGCGGATCTCGGCCTCATCCCGCACGCCGCCCAGGCTCAGGCGCACATACTTGCGCCCCAGGCACTCGGCGATGGAATGGGCGATGCTGGTTTTGCCCACACCCGGAGGGCCCACCAGGCAGATGATCTGCGCCTTGATGTCCGGGCTGAGCTTGCGCACGGCCAACAGCTCCAAAATGCGGTCCTTGACCTTTTTCAGGCCGTAATGGTCCCGGTCCAGAATCTGCGCCGCGCGGTTGATATCCAGATCGTCCTCGGTAAAGGTGTTCCAGGGCAGATCCAGGCAGGTATCCAGGTAGGTGCGGATCACCGTCGCCTCCTGGTTGCTGCTCTGCATCTTGGCAAGGCGATCCACCTCCTTGAGCAGCTTCGCCTCGCTGTCCGGCTCCAGATGCAGCGCGGTGATGCGGCTGCGGTAGCCGTCTGCCTCAGCGTGAGTATCCTCCCCTTCGCCCAGCTCGTCGCTGATCACATGCAGCTGCTCGTGCAGGTAATAGTCGCGCTGGTTTTTGTCCATCGCTTCGTTTACCTTTTCGGAGATCTCTTTCTCGATGCGCATGACCTGGCACTCCCGCCGGAGCATTTCCAGCAGCTTTTCCAGCCGGCCGGCCAGGGTGTTTTCGTTCATCACCGCCTGCTTGTCCTCATAGCGGAACAGCAGGTTTGCCGGCATATATTCGCTGAGGAAGGCGGGATCGTCGCTGGAGACGATGGCAAACACCACGTCCTTTGCAAGGCGCGGGTTCATGGCGAGATACTCGTCAAAGGCATTTTTAAGGCTGCGCATCCGCGCCTCCACCTCAACGCTGCCCTCCGTCTTGACGCCGCGCACCGGGGCTGGCCGCACGGTGGACAGCAGGAATTTGCCGTCGCCGTCCATATCCAGCAGCTTTGCACGGAACTTGCCCTCCACCAACACCTTGACCAGCTCGTCGGATACGCGCAGCACCTGCTTGACCTCGGCCACTACGCCGTAGGCGTACAGATCCTCCATGGAGGGCGAGTCCACATCCATCTGCTTTTGTGCCACCAGAAACACATTGGAATTGTTCGCTATGGCCCACTCGACGGCGGCGATGCTCTTATCGCGGCCTACCTCAAAGTGAACCAGATTATTTGGAAAAACCACCAGACCGCGCAGCGCGATCGTGGGCAGATGAAGCTCACGGCGCTCCACCTTGATCGTTACCTTTTCAGACATTGTGTGACCTCCCGGCTGCCGGCAGACCGGCAACACTCTTGACTGCATTAAAAGCAATTGCAGTTATTATACACAAAACTCATGCCACTTGCAACAGGTACAGGCGTGAAATGTTTTGGTCAAAAAGCGGCACCAAAACCGGATATTCCCGTTTTGCGCCGCATAAAATCCTCCTCAGCGCCGTTTTTCCCGGGTATTAAAGCCAAGCCGGGCCAAAGCCGGCAGCAGCGCCCGCAGCGTAAGCGCCGTGAGCGCGCCCATCACCAGGCCCAGCACCAGCATCACCGGCGCATAGTACAGCGAGAGCGCCGATGAAAGGATCACGCTCGCGCCCAGCAGCTGGCCGATGTTGTGGCCCAGCGCGCCGCACACCGACAAGATGAACCAGGTGGGCCGCCACGGCAGGACATAGTACAGCAGCCACATCACGGCCAGCGAGAGCAGCCCACCGCACAGCGAAAGAACCCCCGCCGTCCACCCGGATACCAGAAAGACGAACAGCGCCTTGAGCAGGTCGAGAAAGAGCGCCTGCCCAGGCCCCATAAAAAACAGCGCGTACATCACCACGATGTTGGCCAGGCCCAGCTTCATGCCGGGCAGCAGGCCCGGGATCACCAGTGTTCCCTCCACAAAGGAAAGCGCCATTGCCAGCGCAAACAGCATCCCCGAAAGTGCCACCTGGCGGGCCTTCGCGGACCGGCGGTCGTTTTTCATCCCGGTTTTCTCCCTTCTCATCCTAAGGAATCTCTTTTTGCCCGGCCGGCTGCAGGCAGCGCGCGCTGCCTGCACACCGGCTCGGAGCAGAGGCCTCGCCAGACCATCCTATTCCCCATTTTCCTCATCCTGCTCCTGCTCCTCGACGGCGGCCTCCCAGGAGGCAAACAGCTCCTCCTGGTGGAAGCGCAGGTCCTCCAGCTCGTCGCTCTTATCCCGCAGCAGCTGCGGGTCGTTGTAAACGTCCGGGGAGTTGATCTCATTTTCCAGCTCCACCTCGCGCGCGCCCAGCTGCTCCATTTCGTCCTCATAGGCCTTGATCTTGGCGCGCAGCTCGGCCCGGCGGCGGCGCTGCTCTTTGCCATAGCCCGCCTTTTGCGGCTCGGACGGCTTTTCTGCCGCCGGCGCGGAGGCAGCGTTGCGGCCCATCAGCGCATCGTAGCTGGGGTACAGAGTCGCCTTGCCGTCCTCCAGATATAGGATCGGGCAGGCCAAGCTGTTCATCAGGTAGCGGTCGTGGGTCACCAGCAGCAGCGTACCGGTATAGGCCATCAGCGCCTGGGTAAGGTTCTCGCGGGTATAGATATCCAGGTGGTTGGTGGGCTCGTCCAAAAACATCAGGTTGGGCCGCTCCAGCACGATCTCCGCAAAGCGCAGCCGCGCCAGCTCGCCGCCCGAAAGCGCCTCGCAGGGCTTGAATACCTCCTCGCCGCGGAAGCCCAGCAGCGCCAGATGGCTGCGCACCTCCAGCTCGGTGAGCCGGGGATACTTATCCCAAATGGCGTCGATTACGCGGCCCGCTCCCGCACGGTTCTGCTGCTGCACAAAGATGCTGCTTCGCGCGCCCGTGCCCAGCCGCACCATGCCGCCGGAGGGGCGGCGCTTGCCGTCCAGCACCTGCATCAGGGTAGATTTGCCCGCGCCGTTGGGGCCGGCAATCACCAGCCGCTGGCCTCGCAGTACCGTATAGGTAAACGGCGCCAGCAGCTCCCGCCCGCCGATGCGGATGGAGAGATTTTTTAAAATAACCAGCTCGTTCCAGGGCTCGATGTCGTATTCAAACCGGAATTTCAGCTGCTTTATCTCATCCCGAGGCGCTTCGGTGATTTCCAACTTTTCCAGCTGCTTGCGGCGGCTCTGCGCCATTTTGGTGGTAGAAGCGCGCACCAGATTGCGGTCGATGTAATCCTGGAGCTTTTCGGCCAGAGCCACGTCCGCGTCGTGCTGCTTTTGGCGCAGCGCATCGGCGGCCTCCTTTTGCGGCAGATAGGCAGAGAAATTGCCCTTGTAGAGTGTTATCGTGCGGCCCGCAGCCTCCCAGATCTTTGTACATACATGGTCGAGGAAATAACGGTCGTGGCTCACGACCAGCACTGCGCCCGCGTAGCCCTTCAAATAATTTTCCAGCCATTCCATCGTGGCAAAATCCAGATGGTTGGTGGGTTCGTCCAGGATCAGCACATCCGGCTTTTCCAGCAGCAGCTTGGCCAAACGCAGCCGGGTGAGCTCGCCGCCGGAGAGCACCCCCACGTTTTTGGTCCAGGTGTCTTGTGCGAAGCCCATGCCGCCGAGCACCTTTTTGATATTGACGTCCATGTTATAGCCGTCGGCCGCGTCGATGATTCCCTGTAAGGCGGCGTGGCTTTCCAGCAAGACGGGGTCGTTGGGGGACGCAGCCATTCTGCGCGCCAGGATCTGCATCTGCGCCATGGCGTCCAGCACCGGCGCAAAGGAGGAACGCATCTCGCCGTAGACGTCCAGCGAGGGATCCAGCCTGGCATTTTGCTCGAGGTATCCCAGCGTTACGCCGTGGGTAATGGTAAACTCCCCGCTATAATCCGTATATTCCCCGGTCAGGATCTTGAGCAGCGTGGTCTTGCCAGCCCCATTGTACCCCACGATGCCGATCCGGTCCTCCCGTTCCACAAGGGCAGTGACATGCTCCAACACAACGTCCTCGCCGAAGCTCTTGCCCAGATCTTCCAAACTAATCAACATGATTTTTTGATCCTCAAAGGTCTTGTCTCACCCTCACAGCGCATGGCGCCGGTTTTTGACCCCGACATTCGCCAGCTCCTCCGGCTCCATGACGATTGGGTACAGCGCCTCCAGCCTGTCGATCTCATAGGTCGGCTGGATCTTGCCGGGGTTGGCGGCATGGTTCGCATTCAGCCAGCAGGTATCCAGCCCTGCGTTTATGCCGCCCTGTACGTCGCTGGTAAGGCTGTCGCCCACCACCAGCACGCGCTCGCGACTCTCCACCCCCAGTGAACGCAGCGCGGCGTCAAAAATTTTCCGGTTGGGCTTTTCGCAGTCCAACCGCTCGGAAACGAACGCATCCTCCATGTACTCCATAAGGCCGGCCTCCCGTGCGCGGCGGATCTGTACCCGCTCGAAACCATTGGTCACAACGGCCAGCGTAGCCACCTCGGCCAGCTCCCGCAGCACCTCCAGCGTGCCGGGGAAACTGTCCGGGTGGGTGGAGAGCTGCTCCAGATAGTAGCGGTTCATCTCTGCGCCGTTGCCCGACGCGCCCACCGCCTTTAAAAAGCGGCTGAACCGTTCATTCACAAGCTTTTCGCGCCGGATCTGCCCGCGCTCCAGCTGGGCCCACAGTCCGGAATTGATCTCCCGGTATTTCTGCACGGCTTCGTTGTTCGGTTCGATGCCGTAACGGGCCAGCGTATCCGCCAGTGCCTTGCTCTCGGCTGCGTCAAAATCCAGCAGCGTGTTATCCGCATCGAACAGGATGCAATAATATTTCGCCATTTTGTTTTCCCTCCTATTGGTTTTTGCCGGTTTCCCGCTGCCCTGCCCGCTTCGTTCCGGGTCTGCCGGAGCCCAGCCGGAAAGCCGCCGGCCTGTTCGCCGTAGATCCGACCGGCAGGGCCTCGGAAGCCCTTCGCCTTTCAGGCTTCTGGCATTCAGCAGGAAAAGCCAGCCCCGTCCCTGCAGAGCTGGCTCTCCGTCATTCATTTATGATCTCATATTCTTCTCTGTCGGTCTGCTCCGGGCGGTTTTCCCCGCAGCCGGAAGATTCCCTGCCGCCGCAGTCGATCATGGGCGGGTTCATATCCTCCTCCGGGTACACGTTGCCCGATTCCCAGTGATTGTCGTGGTTGTCCACGCTTCCGTCCGTCACATCGTCAAAGCCCGGAATGCTGGTGCAAAGGTTCTTGCTGTCTGTGTGCATCCTGTCCCTCCTCGTATAATAAGGGAAGCTCTGAATAAATCTGGTATGCAGATTGCCG
>CAZYAX010000034.1:0-9708 GCA_964646195.1 uncultured Faecalibacterium sp.
CGGCAAGATGCGTGCCAAGCCCGAAGGGCGTGATTTGTTCAGAGGTTCCCTAAAAATATTGCTATTCCCAATCCGTTATCAGAACAATTCCCTCCCTGCTTCGGGCGAAAGAAGCGGGGAGGGAATAAACCGGCGGACAGCCGTCAACACACCACGCGGCGCGCCGTGTGCTCGGACAAATGGGGATGCAGCCCCTCGCGGTAGCTCAGATCGCCCTGATCCAGCCCGCGCAGCAGAACCTCGGCGGTGGCAATGTTGGTGGCAATGGGCACGCTGTGCATATCGCACAGGCGCAGCAGCGTCTGCTCATTGGCGCTGGCCGTGGTGCTGCGCAGCGGGTCGCGGAAAAACAGCACGAGATCCACTTCATCGCAGGCGATGCGGGCGGTGATCTGCTGGCTGCCGCCCAACGCGCCGGAGAGATAGCAGTGTACCGGCAGCCCGATGGCCTGCGCCAGCATCCGGCCGGTGGTGCCGGTGGCGATCACGTTGTGTCTGGATAGGATAGCCGAATAAGCGGTACAGAATTGAAGCATCAGTTCTTTGCGGGAATCGTGTGCAAGGATAGCGATCGTCATAGTGCGTCCCTCCTTCATTTTAATATAGTATGGACGGGCGGAAAAAGGGGTATACCGTGAAACAAAAATGAAATCGTTACCAATTTCTTTCAATTATCATTTTACGGAAGGAACAGGACTTGTCAAGAGGGAAATCGAAAAAATTCAAAAAATTTTTGCAAAAGTAATCCTTTAGAAGATTAAAGGACCAAAGTGACGTTGAAACGATTAAAAATCGAACGTATCGGGCATAGAAAAGGGCGGGTGGCTCCATCGGAATCCGCCCGCCTGCATAGAGCAAAGGAAGAAACGAACCGGGAGACTCAAACGCGGATCTGCCCGCTGCCGTGGACGATATATTTATAGCTGCACAGCTCGCCCAGGCCCATAGGCCCGCGGGCATGGAGCTTCTGGGTCGAAATGCCCATCTCGCAGCCCAGACCAAATTCGCCGCCGTCCGTAAAGCGGGTGGAGCAGTTGACGTAGACTGCGGCGCTGTCCACCGCAGCGGTAAACAGGGCGGCATGGGCGTCCGTTTGGGTGAGGATGGCCTCGCTGTGGCCGGTGGAATGGGCGGCGATGTGGGCCACCGCTTCCTCCACGCTGTCCACTACCTTGACCGCGAGGATGTAATCCAAAAATTCGGTGTCAAAGTCCTGCGGGCCGGCGGGGGTGCCGGGAATGATGGCCGCCGCACGCCCGTCCAGCCGCAGCTCCACCGGGTGCAGGCCCCGGGCCGTTCGATCCGCGCCGAGGCGCTGGGCCAGACGGGGCAAAAATTGCGCCGCAATGGCAGAATGCACGAGGCACACTTCTTCTGCGTTGCACACACTGGGGCGGCTGGCCTTGGCGTTCTCGATGATATCCAGCGCCTGATCCAGATCGGCGGTATCGTCCACATAGACGTGGCAGATGCCGGTGCCGGTCTGGATGCAGGGCACCTTGGCGTTCTCCACGCAGGCGCGGATCAGGCCCGCCCCGCCGCGGGGAATCAGCAGATCCACATAGCCCACGGCGGTCATCAGGGCGTTGGCGGAGGCATGGGTGGTGTCCTCCACCAGGCTAACGGCGGTCTCAGGCAGGCCGGCGGCCCGCACGCCCTGGCGCAGTGCCGTAACGATGGCGTTGCAGCTGCCCCAGGCCTCCTTGCCACAGCGCAGCACGCAGGCGTTGCCGCTCTTGAGCGCCAGCGCGGCGGCGTCGCTGGTGACGTTGGGGCGGCTCTCATAGATGATGGCCACCACGCCCATGGGCACGGCGGTCTTTTCGATCACGAGGCCGTTGGGGCGCTCGACCCGGCGCAGCACCGCGCCCACCGGGTCGGGCAGGGCGGCTACGTCCCGGATGCCGGCGGCCATGGTCTGGATGCGGGCCTCGTTCAGTGCGAGGCGGTCCAGCATCACGTCCGAGATACGGCCCCTGGCAGCGGCCAGGTCGGCGGCGTTGGCTGCAAGGATGGCTTCAAGATTGGCGGGCTCACACAGCGCACCGGCCATGCCGAGCAGGGCGCGATTGCGGGTATCGGTGCTGGCCAGCGCGAGGGCCTGTTTGGCGGTGCGGGCGGATGTTAAGATCTGTTGGGTGGTCATGGTGGGGCCTCCTTCTATTGTTTTGTCTTTTCCACGAATCTGCGAATGATAGGGGGTGCTGTTGTTTTGGAGCCGGCGGCATCATTTCCTCGCCTTGCCCGCAAACCGTGTGCCCGCAGGCCTGCCCTCGGCGATGTCGTACAGCAACTCCGGCTTGGCCCCATTGGCGATCACCATGTCCGCGCCGTCCGCCGTTACCATAGCGGCGGCCCGCAGCTTGGTGGCCATGCCGCCGGTGCCCAGGGCCGAGCCGGCCCCGTCCGCCAGGGCCAGGATGTCCGGCGTAATGTCCGTCACCAGCGGGATCAGCATCGCGTCCCGGTGGGTGTGAGGATTGGCCGTATAAAGGCCGTCGATGTCGCTCAAAAGTACCAGCAGATCCGCACGGGCGCAGCAGGTGACGATGGCAGCCAGCGTGTCGTTGTCACCTACGCTGATCTCGTCGGTAGAGACCGAGTCGTTTTCGTTCACGATGGGCAGCGCGCCCAGCTCCAAAAGACGGTAGAGCGTGTTCTCAAAATTTTTGCGCCGGCCGGCGTGCTCAATGTCCGCGCCCGTGAGCAGCATCTGGGCCACCGTGTGGTTGTAGGCGGTGAAAAGCCGGTCGTAGGTGTACATCAGCTCGCATTGTCCCACGGCGGCGGCCGCCTGCTTGGTGGGCATGTCGTGCGGGCGGGCGGTGAGCGAGAGCTTGCCCACGCCCATGCCGATGGCGCCCGAGGAGACCAGGATCACCTCGTGCCCGGCATTTTTCAGGTCGCTGAGCACCTTGACCAGGTCTTCCGCATGGCGGATGTTCAGCCGCCCGGTGGGGTGGGCCAGCGTGGAGGTGCCCACTTTGACAACGATGCGCATGGTCAGTTCTTCCCCATTTCCTTCGTTTTGTTAAAGGACGCAATCATCGCGTCGATCACCGCGCCGCGGAAGCCGCGCTCCTCCAACACCCGCACGCCCTGGATGGTGCTGCCGCCAGGGCTGCACACCGCGTCTTTCAGCGCGCCGGGATGCTGGCCGCTCTCCAAAACCATCTTCGCGCTGCCCAAAAGCATCTGCGCGGCATATTGCTGCGCCTTGGCGCGGGGCAGCCCGCAGGCCACGGCGCCGTCCGCCAGCGCCTCGATGAACTGGTACGCCCAGGCCGTGCTGCACCCGGAAACACAGCTGGCCGCGTCGCTGAGGCCCTCCGGGATCGCGTCCAGCAGGCCGGCGGCAGCCAGCAGGCGGGTAAACTCCGCTTCCTCTTCCGCCGTGACGCCGGTGCAGCAGTATTGGATCATGCCCTCGCCGACAGCGGCGGGAGTGTTGGGCATGATGCGAATCACCGGGTATGCCCCGCCCGCCATCTCCTGAATGCGGGCCATAGGCAGCGCTGCGGCAATGGAGCATAGCACGAACCGGTCCGTGCGCGCGGTGAGGATGGGGCGGATGCCCGCCATCATGTCTGCCATCATCTGCGGCTTGACGCCTAAAAAGATCAGATCGCATTCCCGCGCGATGCCTTCATTGGAGGCGGTGCGGCAGCCAAGCTCCTGTGCCAGAGCCTCCGCTTTGGCCGGCGTGCGGTTGGCCAGCAGGATATTCTGCGGCGCGGCAGCCTTGCATACGGCGCGCGCCATCGCGCTGCCCATGTTGCCGCAGCCGATAAAACCAATTTTGTTCATCATACAATAAAACCTCTTTTCTTTCCCGTTCAATGGTCCCTTCCATGCGTCCCGGCCCGCCGCCTGTACAGGGCGGCAAGGCTGCCGTGCCCGGTGCGCCGTAACCGCGCGCCGCGTCAGCCCCCTGCCCCCTTGCGGCGGCCTGCGTCCCATCCCTGCGCGCCCTTTTGAGCGGCTTGCCGCGGGTGATTTTTGCACAGCCGGGACATTGTGCAAAAGCATATTCTTACTTTATCCGCTATGGCCGATAAAATCAAGTGCTTTGGGCGTTTTTGCCCGGCAAAAGCGGATTTGTCGGGATTTTGCCCGAATCGGGCGGCAGGTGCGAATCCTTTATTTGTTTAAAGTTCTATTGACATTGGCAGGAAAATAGCATACAATAAGGGCAGCAAAGGCGACGAGGCCCGCAGGTGGTTTCGTTGCCTTTGCTTTTTGTTCCGGCGAGGTTGAGCGGGGCCCTGCACCGGCACGGCGAAAATGCGGCGGGGCACGGCGTTGCGGCTCTGTTAAAGGGGCTTCTGGCCAGGGGAATCCGGACAGGGTGCGGCTAAAGCCATGGCTGCGTTCCGGCTCGGGCCAGAGGCGGCCAGGAAAAAGGAGGGAGAGTTTTATGGAACAATTGGTAAAACACGCACAGGCCATCAACGACCAGCTGGCCCGGTATGGCGTCAAGTTTGGCATTTACAAAAACGGCAATTTTCAAGAACGGTTGTTCCCGTTCGATGCGCTGCCGAGGGTGATCACGGCAGCGGAGTTCGCCACGCTGGAAAAGGGCCTTATCCAGCGGGTGGACGCCTTGAACCTGTTCTTAAAGGACGTCTACGGCGATAAAAGGATCATCAAGGACGGCATCGTGCCCGAGGACTTTGTGTTTGCGGGCAGCGGGTATCTGCCTCAGTGCGAGGGCTTTGTGCCGCCCAAGGGCATTTACAGCCACATTTCCGGCATCGACCTCGTGCAGGCCAAGGACGGCGGGTGGTTTATTTTGGAGGACAACCTGCGCATCCCCAGCGGCGCATCCTATCCGCTGATCGCGCGCGATCTGTGCCGCCGGTGCAGCCCGGAGACCTTCCATACCAACGCCATCGTGGATAACCGCAACTATGCCGCCCTGCTGCGCGGCGTGATGGACAACGTGAACACCGGCGGCCTCAACGTGATCTTTACGCCGGGGCGCTACAACGCGGCCTACTTCGAGCACAGCTACCTGGCCGAAAAGACCGGCGCGGTGCTGGCCGAGTGCGGCGACCTGTATGTGGAAAACAATGTGGTCTACTACAAGGGTGCAAGCGGCGGCGAGCGGGTGGGCGCCATCTACCGGCGCATCAGCGACGATTACCTCGACCCGCTGGCCTTCCGGCCGGACAGCCTGATCGGCATCCCCGGCGTGATGAACGCCTACCGCGCCGGCAATGTGGCGCTGCTCAACGCGCCGGGCAACGGCGTGGCCGATGATAAGGGCATCTACTATTTCGTGCCCAAAATGATCCGGTATTACTTAGACGAGGACGCCATCCTGGCTAACGCGCCCACCTATCTGCCCTTCTATGAGGAGGACAGGCGCTATGTGATCGACCACCTGGAGACGCTGGTGGTCAAGGACGTGGCCGAGGCGGGCGGCTACGGCGTGGTGTTTGGCCGCGATCTGACGCAGGAGCAGCTGGCGAATTTCCGCCACACCATCCTCACCGAGCCGCGCCGGTTCATCGCGCAGGAGGTCATCGATTTTCTGGACCTGCCCATCATGGAACAAGGCGCAAAGGTGCTGCGCAAGGCGGATCTGCGCGCCTTCGTGCTGAGCGGGGAGAGCACAAAGGTATGGCCCAGCGGGCTGACCCGCTTTTCGCGCAACCCGGACAGCTTTGTCGTCAACAGCTCGCAAGGAGGAGGCTTTAAGGATACATGGGTACTGTCACGCTGAGCAAGGCCAGCCGGCTTTATTGGCTGGGACGCTACACCGAGCGCGTATATACGGGCCTGCGGTGCGTCAAGGATATTTTTGACATCAATGTGGACGGCAGAGAAGCGGATTACGCTGCCTATTGCCGCCGCATGGGCATCCCCAACAGCTACGCCGATACGGCGGATTTTTGCCGCAACTATTTCTTCGATACCAAAAACCCCAATTCGCTGGCGTCCAGCCTGGTGTATGCCTACGACAACGCCATCGTGCTGCGCGAGACGCTCACCACCGATACGCTGTCGTATATCCTCATGGCGCTTTCGGCCATGGACAAGGCGATGGAGAGCGACACCCCGGCCATCCCGCTGCAATGGGTGCAGGACGACATCATGGCGTTCCGCGGCAGCTGCGACGAGAACGTTTATGACGCTGCGGCCCGCGAGATCATCAAGCTGGGCGCGAGCGTGGAGCGGGTGGACCTGTACCTGCGCCTCGGCGAGGAACCCGCGCGGACCCGCCAGGAGTTTGAAAAGCTGTTCAACCGCCTGTACAAGACCCAGCTTTCCCCCGATAAGGAAAAGCTGGATCTGCTGGTGGACGCCTTGCTGGACAGCGGCAAGCCCGACCTGCCGGATTGGCAGCTGATCGCGGCGCTGGAGGGCCTGTTCACGGAATTATAAAGAAGAAAGCAGTTCACAAAGGCCATGTGTTTGTGCTATAGTAGGGCAGAGCGCAAAATAGGACATACATGAGGTGGCTATGACAGAACTGGAATTCCATTTTGAGACGGAGCTGGTGTTTTCGGCTCCGGTCACGGAGCATGTGTTTGCGCTGCACTGCCTGCCTGTGCAGGATGAGGCGCAGCGGCTGGACGCATATACCGTGCGGCTGGAGCCGGCGGTGGAGTATACCGTACAGCGCGACGGCTTTGGCAGCCTGACGGTGTGCGGCAGTTGCCGGGAGCCGCACACGCGCTTTGCATACTGTGTGGACGGCCTGGCACAGGTGGACCTGACCCGCCGCCCGCAAACGGTGAACCCGGTGCTGCGCTGCGCCACCGCGCAGACTGCGCCGGACGAGGCCATCCGCGCGCTGTGGCACAGCCTGCCGCTGGAAGGGCAGCCGCCCCGCGCGCAGGCGGAGCGTTTGCTGCAAGCGGCTGCGGGCGCTCTGCGGTATACGCCCGGCGTCACCACCACGGCCACCACGGCCGCCGGGGCGCTGGCCCTGGGGCAGGGCGTCTGCCAGGACTACGCGCATCTGCTGCTGGCGCTGGCACGGCTGTCCGGCTTTGCAGCGCGGTACTGCATGGGCCTGCTGCCCGGCGAGGGCGCGACCCACGCCTGGGCGGAGCTGGCTTTGCCGGAGGGGTGGGTGGGCTACGACCCCACCCACGCCCGGCAGACGGACGAGAGCTACCTGCGCTTTGCCGCCGGGAGGGACGCCGCCGACTGCTTTGCAGAGCGGGGCGTGTTCCGGGGCTGTGCCGGCCAGAGCCAGCGCGTGGCTATGCGGCTGCGGCGGCGGGTATAAATTGGGAGAGTGTAAGAAAAAGATGGAGCAAACCGTAACAAGCCTTTCGTTGGCGGTACACGAAAGGCTGGAGTTGAAAAAGAACCGCCTTGCGCCGCTGCCCGGCAATGACGGCGGCAAGCGCATCTGCATCATCACAGGCGTACACGGCGACGAGCTGGAGGGCCAGTATGTGGCTTACCTGCTCAACCGCCGCATTCAGGCCCACCCGGAGCTGCTGCGCGGCACCGTGGATATCTACCCGGCGCTGAACCCGCTGGGCATCAACACCATCCAGCGCGGTGTGCCGCTGTTCGATCTGGACATGAACCGCATCTTTCCGGGCAACACCGAGGGGCCGATGGTGGAATATTACGCCCACGAGGCCGTGGAGGACATGCGCGGTGCGGACATCGCCATCGACATCCACGCCTCCAACATCTACCTGATGGAGCTGCCGCAGGTGCGCATCTCGGAGGAGACCGCGCCCGCGCTGGTGCCGCTGGCGCGGGAGCTGAACGTGGACTTCGTGTGGATCCACGCGGCGGCCACCGTGCTGGAGAGCACGCTGGCCCACAGCCTCAACGCCATCGGCACCCGCTGCCTGGTGGTGGAGATGGGCGTGGGCATGCGCCTCACCAAGAGCTACGGCGAGCAGCTGGCCGACGGCATCCTCAACCTGATGCGCGCGCAGGGCATGTGGGCAGGCGAGACCATAACGCCGCGCACGCCCATCGTGAGCAAGGACGAGGTGGCGTTTATCAACGCGGATAAGGCAGGCATCTTTGTCCCCAGCGTGTCCCACAACGGCATGGTGAAGCGGGGCGAGGAGCTGGCCGTGATCGCGGACCCGCTCACCGGCGAGGTGCGCCAGACCCTGATGGCCCCGGCGGACGGGCTGCTGTTCACCCTGCGGGAATACCCGGTGGTGTATCCGGGCAGCCTGCTGGCGCGCATTTTGACGGGAGGGTTCGGCCAGTGAAACAGGAGATTTTGTATACGCTCGAAACGCCCTACCGCCAGAAATTCGGCATCGAGGGGTTCCGCTTTGGCAGCGGCGCAAAGGCCTGCGCCATCGTGGGCGGCGTGCGCGGCAACGAGGTGCAGCAGATGTACGTTTGCGCGCTGCTGGTGCAGAAGCTGCGCGCGCTGGAAGAGCAGGGCTGCATCGCGCCGGACAACGAGATCCTCATCGTGCCCTGCGTGAACCATTTTTCCATGAACGTGGGCAGCCGCTTTTGGGCCATGGATAAGACGGACATCAACCGCATGTTCCCCGGCTACGACCAGGGCGAGACCACCCAGCGCATTGCGGCGGCGCTGTTTGCGGCGGTGCAGGGCTACCGCTACGGCATCCACTTCGCGTCCTTTTACCTGCCGGGCGACTTTGTGCCCCATGTGCGCATCATGGACACCGGCTACCAGACCGCCAGCCTGGGCAACCTGTTCGGCCTGCCCTATGTGGTGATGCGCACGCCCCAGCCCATCGACACCACCACATTGAACTACAACTGGCAGGTCTGGGAGACCAACGCCTTCAGCGTGTATACCAAGGAAACCGGAGAGATCGACGAGGAGAGCGCCCGCATGGCGGTGAGCGCCGTGCTGCGCTACCTCAGCCGGGTGGGTGTGCTGCGCTACAACTGCCACAGCGGCTACCTCTCCTCCGTCGTGCAGGAAAAGGAGATGGCCAATGTGCTCACCCCGGCGGGCGGCATCTTCCGCCGCATGTGCAAGCCGGGCGATACCGTGGAGTACGGCCAGAGGCTGGGCATCATCCTGGATCCGTTTACGGCGGAGGTGACGCAGGAGATCGCCTGCCCCACCAGCGGCGTGCTGTTCTTTGCGGTAAAAAAGCCGCTGGTCACCGAGCACGAGGTGGCCTTTAAGATCATCCGGCGGCTGCACGGGTGAGCGCGGCGCATGGTCTGGGTATAACAGAAAAAACGGCACCTTTTACGCTCGATTCCTAGCGCAGAGGTGCCGTTTTTGTGCGGTTCTTTTGTATAGGATAATTTTGTTGCAGCCTGTTTTGCCTGTTTCCTATTTGACGATAAAACGTTCATCGCCGGCCGGTATGCCGGCTTCATCCGAGACATAGCGCTCTACCCGCATATGCAGGCCGTATTTCTCCCGCAGGGCAGCGATGCGGCCCATCATGGGGGAGGCGTGGTGCGCATCGATGGCGTGCTGATCCTGCCAGCTGTCGATGAGCAATACGGTCTCGGCGTCCTCCATGGGAAAGAAATATTCGTAGCGCAGGTTGCCTGCCTCGGCGCGGATGTCGCGCACAACGCCGGCAGCGGTCATTTCCCCGGCAAACGCGCGGGCGCTGCCGTTTTGGCCGGTGTAGTAGATGTTTACGGTGATCGCCATTTTGTTTTCCTCCAAATCATAAAAATCTCTGACCTGATCGCGGCCAAAGCCCTGGCCTATGAAACAACCTTTAGGAACCTCTGAACAAATCACGCCCTTCGGGCTTGGCA
>CAZYAX010000035.1:0-5998 GCA_964646195.1 uncultured Faecalibacterium sp.
CGGCAAGATGCGTGCCAAGCCCGAAGGGCGTGATTTGTTCAGAGGTTCCCTAGAATCCAAATAAAAAACCTCAACACAGAAAATCGCCATGCCGGCTTGCGGCAGGGGTCTTTTCATGTGTCGAGGTAAAGCCCTTATTGGACACAATCCTCGCGGGCACACAATATGAATTTTTTGTTTTGGAAATTATTGGCTGCCCACACAGCTGGCCGGCCGCTCCGGCGCTGCGCCCTGCGCGGCCAGATATTCCGCCGCGTCGTCCGGCACATCGTCCAGCCCATCGCCGCCCACGTCGATCTGGAGCGGCTTGCGCTTGAACAGGATATCGTACATGATGGGCACGATGTACAGCGTCATCAGGGTGGCGTAAGTCATGCCGCCGATGATCACGATGGCCATGCCGCGCATCAGCTGGCCCGCCATATCGTCCGCAAAGGACATCTGCACCATGGCCAGGATCGTGGTCATCGCTGTCATCAGGATGGGCCGCATACGGGTCTTGCCGGTAGCCACCAGTGCGGCCCGGCGCTCCATGCCGCCCAGCCGCAGCTGGTTGGCATAATCCACAAAGACGATGCCGTTGTTGACGACGGTGCCCATCAGCACCACAAAGCCCATGAGGGACATCAGCGAGAGCTGCTGCCCGGTGAGCAGCAGGCCGATCATGCCGCCGGTGAACGCCAGCGGGATGGTGAACAGCACGATAAAGGGGGACAGCAGGCTCTGGAACTGCGCCACCATGATCAGGTAAATGAACAGCAGGCCCAGCGCCAGCATTTCCACGATCTGCTCCACCATATCGTTCACGCTGCTGGTCTCGCCGCCCAGCGAGAAACTGTATCCCTCCGGCAGGCGGCCCTCGGCCTCAAACGCATCGAGGCGCTGATGCACCACGCGGGACTGCACCGTGGTGTTGTAGCCCGGCTGCGTCTCGGCCGTAACGCTGATATAGCGGGTCTGGTTATAGCGCTTGACCGCGCCCGCCGACGTGCCGTAGCCATAGCTCGCAAATTCGCGCAGCGTATGCTCGCCCTGCACCGTTGTGCCGTCCGCGCTCAGCGTCTGGGTGGTGAAGGAGAGATCCAGCAGGTTTTCCACCGTGAGGGGGTCGGTCACGTCCACGACCACCACGTCCATGGTGGCGCCGTTGATGCTCACCGAGGTGGAGGTGGTGGAGGTGGTGAGGCGGGAGGCGATCTCCATATAGATCTGCGCCACGGTCAGGCCCGCCGCGGCGGCCTTATCCTTATCGATGTGCAGCTCGATGGTGGGGTCGCCCTCGCCCAGTCCGTTGGTGGCGTTGGCAAAGCCCTCGGTACCGTTTACCAGCTCGATGACCTCCTGCGAGAGCGCTTCCAGGGTATCCAGGTCGCTGCCGTAGATGTTCACCGTCAGGCCGCTGCCCAGCAGGTTGACCATCTCGGTCAGGCCGCCGGCTGTCACATCCAGCTCACCGTCCAGCCCGGCCGTGGCCGCACGGATCTCCTCACAGATGCGCTGCACCGTGCGATTGCTGGCCTTTTCGTCCGCCGGCTTGACATAATAGGTATAATAGCCGTAATCGGCGCCGGTAAGGGAGATGCCCAGTGAGCTGGCCGCATTGGCCACGATGTTGTTTGCGCCGCCGCCGTTCATCACGCCCACCTCGCCCACGCCGTCCACCGACATGACCGCCTCCATCACCTCGCCGGCCAGCGCATAGGCCTCGCCGCGATCCAGCTGCTCCGGCACGGAGAGGGTTATCTGGATCTCCGCGCTGTTGATCTGCGGCAGAATCACGATGCCCATGGAGATCAGCCGCCAGCAGCACAGCACCAGCAGCGCCACCGTCACGGCCAGCGGCGCGGTCTTGTTTTGCAGGCACCACTCCAGGCTGCGGCCATAGGCCGCCTGCACCTTATCGAACCAGGGCAGGGGCCTGGCCTGCGCGTTGCGCAGCACCGTAGAGGCCGCCGCCGGGGCCACCGTGAGCGCCACCAGCAGGGAGGCGATGAGGCAATAGCCGATGCACAGGCCCATGGGCATGAGCAGCTCCCGGGTCAGGTTTTTGGCAAACACGATGGGCATAAACACGCACACCGTGGTCAGGGTAGAGGCGATGATCGCACTTTCCACCTGGCGCGCGCCCTGTACGGCTGCGCGGGCCGCCGGTACGCCGCGGCTGCGCAGGCGGTAGATATTTTCGATGACGACAATGGAGTTGTCCACCAGCATGCCGATGCCCAGCGAAAGGCCCGCCAGGCTCATCATGTTCATGGTAATGCCGGTAAAGTACATCAGCACCACCGCGAACAGCACCGAGAGCGGGATGCTGATGCCGACCACCAGCGTGGGCTTGACGTCCTTGAGGAACAGCGCCAGCACAACGATCGCCAGCGCCGCGCCCACCGCCATGCTGGACAGCACGCTGCGGGCGATCATGCCGATGTAGCTGCCCTGGTTCATCAGCGTGACGATGTGCAGGCCGGGGTATTTTTCTTCCAGCTCGTCAAAGGCGTTCAGGCAGCTCTCGGACACCTCGTTGGTGCTGGCGGTGCTGCCCTTAAAGATGCTCAGCAGCACCGCGCGCTCGCCGTTCATGCGGGCGTAGCTCTCCTCCGCGTTGTCGATCACGGCCACGTCGGCCACATCCGAGAGGTAGATGTCGCCCACGCCCTCCACACTGGTGAGCAGTGCGCCGGCCATCTCCTCCACGCTCTCGTATTCCTCGCCGACCTTGAGCAGCCAGGACTCGCCGCTCGCATCCTCCACATAGCCCGCCGGCATGGAGAAGTTCTGCGCGTAGACCAGCTTGGAAAGGGTCTCGATATCCAGAAGAGCCCCTACGTTGGCGCTGGCCAGCGCCGTGGCCCTCGCTTCCTCATACTGCTCGCGGGCCGCCGCCAGCTGCACCTCCGCGTCGGTGAGCTGGTTCTGGATGGCCGCAAACTGCAAAATGGCGTCCAGCTGGCCCTGGGTCAGGCTGGCATAGGCTTTTTCCATCCGATCCATCAGCTCGGGCACGCTGTCCATCGCCTCATACACCTTATACAGCGTATCATACGCGCTGTTCAGGGCCTGCTCGATGCGCAGCAGATCCACCACCGACTCCTCCACCGGCGCCGCTTCGGCCTCCTCCGTGGCCGTGCCCCCCGCTGCGGCCTTTTCCCGCTCAATGCGGGCCTGCAAATTTTGCAGCGCCACGGTCAGCTTTTCGGTCACAACGCGCAGCTCAGTGACGATGTTGATCAGGTCGTCGATGGTGCGCACACCGGTGCGGCTCACCTGGTCGATCACCTGCTGCAAGCTCACCCGCACCTCAGCCAACACGGCCTTGACCTCCGGGTCATTCACCACCTCGATGAGATAATCCACGCTGTCCAGCAGCTCCTGGGCCTGAGCGCGGATGTTGTCCGTCGCCTTGGAAACCTCCTCGTACAGCTGGCTGAAGATCGTGCCCGACACCTGCGTGCCAAAGGAGGCCTGCGCCTCCTTGAGCTGTGCCGAACCGCTCTGCACCTGGGCCTCTGCGGCGTCCAGCTGCGCCTGTGCGTCGCCCAGCGCCACGTTCACCTGCGCCAGAATGCGCTCGTTCATCGCTTCGATCTTGTCCCGGTTGAGCTCGATCTGCACGAGCTTTTCCACCAGGCCGGTGCCGTTCACACTGGAAACGCCGCCCTGCCGTTCCAGGTAGGGGCGGAGGGTGTTCTCCACAAACTCCGAGAGCTCATAGATATCCTTGCCCTCATAGCTGGCCGAAACGTACATGGTGGCCATCATATCCATGCCGATCTCCATGATGGAGGGGGTCATGGCGGTGGAGGGCAGGCTGCCCTCCAGCTGCTGCACCGCGCTGGACACCTTGACCATCGAGCTGTTCATGTCGGCATCCTCGTCAAACTGTAGCTGCACGAGGCTGTAATTTTCCGCTGAGGTGGAGGTGACGCTTTCCACGCCGGTCACGACGCCCAGCTTGCTTTCGATCACTTCGGTCACTTCGTTCTCCACGCGCTCGGGGCTTGCGCCGGGGTACGGCGTGATCACCACGATATACGGCATACTCACAGCCGGCAGCAGGTCCGTCGTCATCCGCGCGATGGACACAAACCCCAGCGCGAGTACCATGATCACCGCTACCAGAATCGTGAACGGCTTTTTTACACTAAATTTTTCCATGATTCCTCAATTTCCTGTTTTCTTTGGACGGCTGTCCTTTTTATTCCTGAATTAGGCGAATCATTTTTATTATACACGAATAAAGCCGGTATGCAAGAGCGAGGCGGCGTATTTTTCCTGACGTTTTCCCATAGAAATGCCGTGCAAAATATGCTATACTGTAAATGTGGTAGTATGTGCGTTTTCTTTTGCGCACTTTCGCCGATAGATTTTAGCTTGATAAAACGAGGAAACCGAATGAAGAAAGTGATCTCTGTCCGTTTTAAGGAAAACGGCAAAAATTATTATTTCGACCCCCAGGATGCCGACATCAAGGCGGGGGAGTATGTGATCGTAGAGACCTCCCGCGGCATCGAGTGCGGCGAGGTCACCCAGGGCGTGCGCGAGCTGGCGGACGCCTCCATCCCCAAGGCGCTCAAGCCCATTACCCGCATGGCGGACAGCATGGACATCCGCCGGATGCGCCAGAACCGGGAGGACGAAAAGCGCGCCTTCCGCACCTGCCAGGACTGCATCGCCCGCCACGGGCTGGAAATGAAGCTGGTGGAGGCGGAATACACGCTGGACCGCTCCAAGATCATGTTCTATTTTACCGCGGACGGCCGGGTGGATTTCCGCGAGCTGGTCAAGGATCTGGCCGGCATCTTCCACACCCGCATCGAGCTGCGCCAGATCGGCGTGCGGGACGAGAGCAAAATGCTGGGCGGCCTCGGCATCTGCGGCCAGCCCTTTTGCTGTAGCCGGTTCTTGAAGGATTTTCAGCCGGTGTCCATCAAAATGGCCAAAGAGCAGGGCCTTTCGCTCAACCCCACCAAGATCAGCGGCTCCTGCGGGCGGCTGATGTGCTGCCTGGCCTACGAACAAAATGCCTACGAATACCTCAACAGCATCATGCCCATGGTGGGCAGCACGGTGCGTACGCCGGACGGCGTGGGCACCGTGCTGGAGGTCAACCCCATCTCCGGCTACCTGCGGGTGCGCTGCGGCACCGAGGCCTTTGCGCCCAAGTATTATAAGGTGGGCATGTGCGAGTATATCTCCGGCGGCAAACGTGCCCCGCGCCGGCCCGACCCGGACGACGATTACTCCGGCGTGCGGGATCCCGCGCCCGTGGTCGCCGCCTCCAACCCCAGAAAATGCTGAGCTCCGGCCTGTGCATGGCCGGAGCTGGCAAAAAAGCTCCCAGAAGTTTCCTCCCCCTTTTGTGCAATTGGTCAAAAACATTTTTTTCCTGCCCAAAAGTGTGCAGTTAGTCTTGCCTTTTTTCGTCTGCTTTGCTACAATCCAAACAAGGATACTTGTCCGGGAGGCCAGCTGTGGCCGTGCAGGAGCAGACCTCTTTCAATATCTTTGGCACGGCTCGAAAGGAGAGTATTATTATGGCACATAAGGTTTCGGATGCTTGTGTAGGCTGCGGCGCTTGCGAGGGCGCTTGCCCGGTTGGTGCTGTCGCCATCAACAACGGCGTGGCTGTTGTAGATGCTGACGCTTGCATTGACTGCGGCGCTTGCGAGGGCGCTTGCCCCACCGGTGCAATCGCTGCTGAATAATTTCAGTTACAGCACTCAGAGCATACACAGAAGCGGGTCCATCGGCGGCCCGCTTCTTTTTTATTGCCTGCCGTACCGCTAAAAGCAGTGAAAACGCTCAAATCAGGGCAGCAACTTCATTCATTTTTCATAAAGATTTTTTCAATTCAATAATTTGCTTGCACAAAAAAGGCACTTATGATAGACTTTGTATTGAACAGATATCCGAACTCTGTTCGCTTACAATAAAATCGAGGAGGCTATTTTACTATGGAAAATACGATTATGATGCCTGCTGCATACGCTGTTCTGGA
>CAZYAX010000035.1:6098-9622 GCA_964646195.1 uncultured Faecalibacterium sp.
CGGGGTATTTGTATACGCCCACCCCTCCTCATTTTTACATTTTATACCAGAAACTACCCGAAAGAAAAGAATCAATAAACTTCAAATTTACTATGGAACATTCCACTGAGATTTTGTATAATAAAACCAGCGTGTTTTGCAGCCGGGAACACCGTTTTGGCTCCGACGCCCTCCTGCTGGCCCGCTTTTGCGAGCCGCAGCGCCGCCAAAGGGCCGCTGACCTGTGCTCCGGCTGCGGCATCGTCGCGCTGGAATGGCACGACCGCGGCCATCGCGGCCCCTGCGTGGCGGTGGAGCTTGCCCCAGAGGCAAACGCCTTGCTGCGCGATGCCCTTGCGGCACAGCAGATTGGACATATTGCCCCCATTTGTGCCGACCTGCGCGCATTTAAAGAAGGGGCGGGCAGCTTCGACGTGTGCGCATGCAACCCGCCCTATTTTACCGCCGGCCCCCAAAGCCCGGACACTGTGCGCGCAGCAGCGCGCCATGAGACTTCCTGCACGCTGGAGGATGTGTGCGCCTGCGCGTTCCGCCTGCTCAGGGATGGCGGCAAGCTGGCTTTGTGCCATCGGCCCGAGCGGCTGGCCGAGGTTCTCGCCGTGCTGCGGCAAAGCCGGCTGGAGCCCAAGCGCCTGGCCTTTGTCAAAAATCAGGCCGGCAGCGCGCCCTGGCTCTTTCTTGTGGAGGCGCAGAAAAACCGCCGCACCGGCCTACAGGTAGAGCCGGATCTTCTGGTCTGCGCCGGGGCGGCCCTGTATGGGCCAAGGGCACAGGGCTGACGCTCCGGCACGCATCCTGGCGGCTGCGGCGTGCATCGGACGGGGCGAAAATGCCGCCCTTGCCGTGCCTCTCAACGCAAGCCCAAAGCTCCCCGCCATACTTTTGTAAACGGAGGCATTTTTCCATGCCCGGAACCCTTTATATCGTTGCAACTCCCATCGGCAACCTGGACGATATGCCGCCGCGCGTCGCCGCAACCTTCGGCGCGGTGGATTTCATCGCCGCAGAGGACACCCGCGTCACGATGAAGCTGCTGAACTACCTCGGCCTCAAAAAGCCGCTGGTCAGCTATTATGAACATGCTCTGCAAAAGGGCGAAGCCATCCTGCGCCGCATCGAGGCGGGGGAGAGCTGCGCTTTGTGCTCGGATGCCGGTATGCCCTGTGTGTCCGACCCCGGCGAGGTGATCGTGCGGGATGCGCTGGCGCGCGGCATCCGGGTGGTGCCCGTCCCCGCCGCGTCTGCCTGCGTGACGGCGCTGGCCGTTTCGGGGCAGGAGACCTCCCGCTGGGTGTTCGAGGGCTTCTTGCCGGTAAACCGCCGCCAAAAAAGGGAGCGTCTGGCCTTTTTACAGAGTGAAACGCGGACCATTCTTTTCTACGAAGCGCCGCACAAGCTGCGCACCACACTGGATGATCTGTGCGCTGCCTTCGGCCCGGAGCGCAGCATCACGCTGTGCCGCGAGCTTACCAAGCTCCACGAAGAAATATGGAAGACTACCCTGGGCGAGGCCGTTGCCCACTATGCGCAGGCCGAGCCGCGGGGCGAGTACGTCCTGGTGATGGCCGGCGCGCCGGCCGCGCCCGGCCCTGCGCAGGAGCTGACGCTGGCCGAGGCCGCCGCCCACGCGCAGGCACTGCTGGACGGCGGCATGGGGCTTTCGGCCGCCGCAAAGGCTGCCGCGCAGGATACGCCCTACTCCAAAAGCGAAATATATAAAGAGCTGCTGCGGTTACAGCAGCCGGAAGCATAAGACAGCCCGGTAATCGTAAGGAGGATCTGAATGACAAAGCTTGTGATCTTGAGTGACAGCCACAACAGCGCCGATGCCATCAAGCGCATTTTTAAGGTGGAAACGGACGCCGATTCCGTTATCTTTTTGGGCGACGGCCTGCGCGATCTGGACATCGCGCTGAAAAAGCACCCCCATTTGCGGGTCTATTCCGTTGCGGGCAACTGCGACTACGGCGCGCTGGAGCCGCTGGACGGTATGGCTGCCTTTGAGCAGGTCGTAATTTTTTATACTCATGGTCATATGTATGGCGTAAAATACGATTTGGATACGCTCGCAGAGGCAGCTTCCGCCCGCGGCGCGCAGGTCGCCTTATTCGGCCACACCCACCGCCCCCTGGCAGAGCAGCGCGGCGGGGTGTTCCTGTTCAATCCGGGCTCCTGCGGCCGCTGCTACACCGGCCCAGACACCTATGGCGTGTTGACGCTGGAAAACGGGCATATCCTGTCCGCCGAGCACAAAGAGGTGCCCAAACGCGCATGAGCATCAACGAAGTACGCTGGCTGCCGGAATGCGGCAGCACCAACACCTACGTCAAGGAGCATTTTGAAGAGCTGGGCCTCGTGGGCGCGGTATACACCACCAACCAGACCGCTGGGCGGGGGCGGCTGGGCCGCAGCTGGGTGAACGCCGCCGGCAAGGCGCTCTATTATACCGTCGCCATCCGGGAGGGTCTGGCACAGCCGTCCACCCTGCCGCTGCTGGCAAGCCTTTCGGTGCGGGAGCAGCTGGCCCGCCGCTACGGTGTGGACTGCCAGATCAAGTGGCCCAACGACCTTTTGCTGAACGGCAAAAAGATCGCGGGCATTTTGTGCGAGAGCGTGCCCTACGGCTACGAAAACACGGGCCGGGGCATTCTCTGCGGCATCGGCATCAATCTGGCCCAGCCGCAGAGCTACTTTGAGGCGGCGGGGCTGCCCCATGCCACCTCGCTGGCTTTGGAGGGCGCAGCAGTCGATTTGGAGCGCGACCCCGCCTGGCTGGCCGAAAATCTGACGGATTTCGGGTTTGACCGCCCGCTGTATGTGTTTGCGCGCGAGGGCTTCGCCCCCTACCGGGAGGCCTACAAAGCGGCCTGCGTAAACCTGGGCCGGCGGGTGACCTTCCCGCTGCCGGGCGGCGCTGTGGGAACGGGCGTTGCCATGGATGTAGACGGCGAGGGCCGCCTTGTGGTGCAGACCGATGCCGGGGAACAGCGGGTATTTACCGGGGAAGTATCGGTGCGTGGTATTTACGGTGCGGTGTAAATAAGGAGAACAGGATAAAGCAGCATAAAATAAGGCAGCGCCGTTTTGGGCCGCTGCCTCCTCGGCCTGATGGCCTCCGTATGCCGGTTTTTGCCGCAACAGACAAGCAACCTGTGTTGTCAATTTGACAACGGCGGCGGACAGCCGGCTTTTCTTTCTGTTCCATGCGCCATCCTCCCTGACTCACCGCATGACAAAACCCCCTCGCGGTGCTTGCGGTACACCGGCGAGAGGGTTTTGCTTTGGGGTATTGCTTTGGTGTGAGGAGGAATCATGTGCAAGGGAACGGTTGCGGCTCCGTTACCTTGTGATTGTAGTATACCCGGTTTTTGCGTGGAATTGGTTACAAACCTGTGAAGAAACTGTAAAAATCAAATTCCATCTTTATCCACTGTTTTTCGTTCTTCGGCCCATAGCGGGCGCAGCGGGGAAGGGGCCGCCGGCCTCTTCTTTAGGAACCTCTGAACAAATCACGCCCTTCGGGC